>DATKBU010000082.1:0-2560 GCA_035513815.1 Egibacteraceae bacterium | reverse complement strand
CATCGACAAGCCCTGCCTCCTCGGCCGGCTGCTCCGCTTCCGCCTCCGGCTCCCTGCCATCTGCGAGCTTGCGTCGCGACCAGCGCTCGAGGAAACCGTCCCGGCTCATCGCTTCACCCATTTGTCTTCAGGCCTGAGGATGCGCGGCGGTCGCGGGTCGCTGACGACGTCCACCGGCTTGCGCTGGCGCTTCTTGAACGGAATGTCGACGTGGTGGACCGCGATGAAGGCCTCGACGTGCGCGCGCACCGCATCGGGCATGGCGACGGCCTCCACCGTCAGCGCCTCGTCGCTCGCCAGCCCCTCGCCCTCGTAAGGATCGACGGTGACCAGCTGCACTTTGGCGCGCGCGCCGTCGCGCGCTTGCGGCAGCGCGACCCACACGGACGGCCGCCCGGAGAGATTGTCGCGGTAGTACCCGGTATCGCCGGAATGCAAGGTCACGTCGCAAGCGCCGAGATACCAGGTCTCGACCCCGTCGATCTCGCTCACCAAGGTTCCGGGCGCGGTGGCCGGAACCATCGCGAACACGGCGGTCGGGCGCACGACTCGCCCGCCCCATTTCGTCACCGGCGGACGCGTCTGCGCCAGAACCCCGACTTTGAACGTCTCCTTGGGCATGCCAAATCCTAATGTATCGCCATCCTAATGTATCGCCGCCGGTTCGACCAGCGGCAGGCCGACGACCAGGTTCTGCGGCTTCATGCGGACGATCTTGTCCTCGCCCATCCCGAGGATGAGCCAGGTGGGCTCCCCTCGCACCCGCTCCAGCATCGCGCCCGCGTCGGCGAAATCGAGCCGGAACAGCCCCACGATGGCGCCCTCGTGCGGCTCGCCCGCCCACAGCGCGTTGCCAATCGCTGCCCCAATCTGGTCGAGGCCTACGAACCACCGCAAATCGACGTCCTGCACCTTGGCCTGCGCCGTCACCGTCACGACCTGCCCCGTCAGATGCCGCACGAACGCCGCCAGCGCCGTCCCCAGCCCGTCCCGCGACCGCGCGCCACCGAAGTCGAGCGCCATCGAATGGGCGTCCGACCGGCTCCAGTAGGTCCAGGCATTGTCGTCGCCCAGCACGTCGATCTCCTCCACCGCGCCGGCGAACATGGCGTGGAGCGGCGACAGCTGCCGTTCGGCCTCCATCTCGGCGACCAGTTCGTTGTCGGCGAGGATCAGCGCCCCGTCGCGCACATGGCCGCGCTGGGCCCGGAACATCAGTTCGGCGGCGCGCAGCACATGGACGTCGTCGCAGCCGTCGAGCGCATTGCGCAGGATCAGCTGAACCAGCTGGTCGTAGAACACCACCGGCAGCCGGACGCCGTCGCGCACCAGATCGCAATAGCCCTCCTCGATCGTGCCGGCGCCGATCAGCCGGTCGCGCAGCGTGATCAGGAACGTCCAGTTCTCCCGCGCATCCGGGTCCGCGATCGCGGCGATCTCGTCGGCCGACACGGGGGCGCGCGGCGCCGCCATCAGCTTGGCGTGCAGGGTTCGCTCCGCCGCACAGGCGTCGGCCGGCGGCAGCACTTCGGGCCGGGCCAGCCACGCCAGCAAAAGCTCGTCCGTCACCATCATGCGCCCGCGCCCGTCGAGCCGGGTGAGGTGATGGCCGCTCGCCACCCAGAACTCCCTCATGATCCCCGCTCCGTCAGCTTCACCAGGCTCACCGGATGGTCGTCGTCGTCGTCCTCGGTCTCGACCATGGAAAAGGCCCGGTCGTGCCCGCGCAGGTAGCTGGCGGAGAACGCCGTTTCGTCGCGCGGCTTCAGGGTGCGGAACTGCTCGCGGATCGCCTCGCCCTCGCGGCTGCGGTAAAGCGCGATCAGCGTGCCGACACCATGCCCGCGGCACAGGTCGTGGGCCAGTGCGATCTCCTCCTGCGCCGCTGGCCGCGCCACGTCGACGTCGGGCGCGCCGAGCCGCGCCACCAGCTGTCGGGCCAGCGCCTCCACCGCGATCGCACGCTCCTCGTCGCTCGCCTCGCTCACCACCACGAGCGTCGAGTGCCCGAAGCTCCCGATGCCGAGGAACCCGGTGCGAAAGGCGATCTGCTCCTTGCGCGACAGGCTCCCGGGCGGACGCCCGGCGAACAGAAAGGTGCCCGCCACCGCCCATTCCCCCGGTTCGGCCGCTTGCGCGAACACGACCGCGTCGGAGGCATCGAGCCGGATGGTGCGCGGCAGGCGGATCACAGCTTGGGTCCCCTGGCGTCGCGCCAGCGACAGGCGGCGAGCCCGTCAGCCAGCGTCTCCTGGCGCATTTCGCCCGAAGCCGTGCGTTCCACCAGATCGCCGTCAGCGAGCGAGCGCGCGCCAGCTTCCAGCGGCGGATCGAGTCGCGCCAGATAGTGCTCGACCACAGGCTTCAGCCCCTGGTGGGTCCAGCGGTCGAACCACAGCATCAGGTAGGACGCAAAGCTTGCCAAAATGTCCTCGGCCGGTTCGAACTCCTCTTCCTTGAGCGATGTCGAGTCGGGGAATGCGCCGGGATCGACGAGATGGTCACGCTCGGCGATCAGCTCAACCGCAAAGATCATCCAGTCGGGAACGTCCGTTTCCGC
>DATKBU010000081.1:0-6236 GCA_035513815.1 Egibacteraceae bacterium | reverse complement strand
CGGCGATCACGGCGATGTCGCGAGCCACGAAATGAAAGATGCGCTCATCCACTCGCCGAGCGGCCAGCCAGCCGCTCGTCAGGCGTTCCACGGGCCAAAGGAACAGCACCGTGACGGCGACCAGAGCCGCGCCGAGCTCGGTATGCCCCATCCCGACGGTCAGCCCCACCGCCGCGGCGCTGAAGATCGCCGCGGCGGTCGTAAGGCCGTGGACCTTCCCGCCGGCAGCGAAGGTCACTCCGGCGCCGATGAACCCGACTCCGGTCACGACGGTGCTGGCGATGCGCGTGCGGTCCGCGCCGGCGATGCCCTCGGCTGTGATCACCGACAGATACCCGAACGCGGCGCAGGCGGTGGCGACCACGACGTGAGTGCGCAGTCCGGCTGGCTTGCCGCGGAGCTCGCGCTCCAGCCCGATCGGCAGTGACAGCAGCGCCGCGAAGCCCACACGGATCAAGGGCTCCCAGTCCATTCACTCTCCTCGTTCCAAGGCCCCTGCGATGGCGCCGCGCGCGGGAGCTATACCCATCGGTGCGCGTCGCGAGGTGCTCGCCGCGGCCTCCGGAGACGATACGCTGCCGGGCATGGCCACAGAAGAAGAACCGATCGCGCTCTTCCTGGACTACGAGAACCTCGCCATCGGCGCCCGCGAGGATCTGGGCGGGATGCGCTTTGATCTGAAACCGATCGCTGATGCGCTCGCGGAGCGCGGGCGGGTGGTCGTGCGCCGCGCCTACGCCGACTGGTCGTTCTTCGACGAGGACCGTCGCATGCTGACCCAGCAGCATGTCGAGCTGATCGAGATACCCCAGCGGATGGGAATGGTCCGAAAGAACGCCGCCGACATCAAGATGGCGGTGGACGCGATCGAGCTGTGCTTCGAGCGCGATTACATCACCACCTTCGTCATCTGCACCGGCGACAGCGACTTCACACCGCTGGTCGGGAAGCTCCGCGAGCTGAACCGGCGAGTGATCGGGGTCGGGCTCCAGGCTTCAACGTCAGCGCTGCTGCCGCCGGCATGCGACGAGTTTCTGTTCTACGAAGGGCTGGAAGGCGTCGAGGTCCCCAAGCGCACCCGCGGGGGGCGCGGACGACGCGGCGCGCGCCCGGCGGCCGCCCGGGCGACGCCGGCCGCGCCGGCTGAAGAGACCGCTCAGCCGGCCGAGATGCGCGACGAGGAGTCCCTGGACGAGCAGGCTGCCGGGGGCAACGGGGATGCCGGCGACCTCGTCAAGCTGGTGACCCAGACCCTTTCGGGCCTTCAGCGCTCGACTGGCGGGGCCGTTCTGGCCTCAACGCTCAAGCGCGCCCTGCTGCGCAAGGATCCGACGTTCAACGAGGCGGACTTCGGCTTCCGAGCGTTCGGCGAGCTGCTGCGGCATCTGGCCGACCGCAAGGTCATCGAGCTCACCGCGGGGGCCGCCAAAGGCGACCCTGAGGTGAGCTTCCCCGAGGAGTCGAGCGGCGAGGAAGGGGCGTTTGAGCTGCTGGCCGCAGTCGTCGGCGATCTCAGCGCCAACGGCGCGCCGCCGCTGTCCGGGCTGAAGAACCAGCTCCGCCTCCGCCAGAGCGACTTCAGCGAGAAGGAGTTCGGCTTCAACAGCTTCCTGCAGTTCTGCAAGGCCGCTCGGACGCGGGGCATCGTCGATATGGAATGGAGCGACGAGGCCGACGACTATGTCCTGCGGCCCGCAGGGTAAGCCGAGCGGGACAGCCGATCGACGGCGCGGAGCCGACGAGAGGAGGACGACGTGATCGTCGTCACCGGGTCGGGAGCCGGACCGAGCGCGCTCGCGGCCGCCGACGCCGCGCTGGAGCAGGTCGCCGGCGGATTGGGCGGCCAGCCCCCTGAGCTGGTGGTGGCCTTCATCGGCGGGGACTACGCCGACGAGGCCGAGCCCATCCGCCAGCGGATCGTCGAGCGCTTGGCCCCTCGCCACGTGCTCGGCGCGACCGCGGGCGGCGTGATCGTCGACGCGCGGGAGATCGAGGATCCTGCGGCCCTATCGCTGTGGGCCGCTCACCTGCCCGGCGCGGAGCTGACGCCGCTTGCGTGGTCCCCGCCGTTGGATCGCCCAGCTGATGCGGGCGACCTCGGATGGGACCCGCCGCCCGAGTCCGCCATGGGACTGATCGCCCTGGCCGACCCGTTCACCTTTCCGGCCGATGCGTTCCTGTCATGGCTGCAGCACGTGCGACCCGGTCTGCCCGTGTCCGGCGGGCTGGCCAGCGGCTCGCTTCGCCCAGGCGGGAACCGCCTGCTGCTCGACGGCGAGGTGCTCGAGGAGGGGGCGGTCGGCATCGCGGTGGGCGGCGACGTTCGCCTGCGGACTCTGGTCTCCCAGGGCTGCCGGCCGGTCGGCAGCAGCTGGGTCGTCACGAGGGCGGAGCGAAACCTGCTGCAGGAGCTGGGCGGCGCGCCGCCGGTCGAGCGCATCCAGGAGACCTACGCCGATGCTGACCCGGCTGACCGCGATCTCATGCGCGCCGGTCTGCAGATCGGAATGGTCATCGACGAGTACCGCGACACCTTCGATCGCGGCGATTTCCTGGTTCGCGGCGTCATCGGCGCGGAGCCCGAGACTGGAGCGGTCGCGGTCGGCGACATCATCGAAGTGGGCCAGACGGTGCAGTTCCATGTCCGGGACGCCGACAGCGCCGACGAGGACCTTCGAGAGCTGCTCGACCGCTTCTCAGCTGAGGTCGATCCGCCGGCGGGCGCGCTGCTGTTCACGTGCAACGGCCGCGGCGCCCGGCTGTTCGGCTCGGACAGCCATGACGCGCTCCTGGTGCGCGAGGCGCTCGGCGCGCCGCCCGTGGCGGGGTTCTTCTGCGCCGGTGAGTTCGGGCCGGTGGGCCAGCGTGCGTTCCTTCACGGGTTCACCGCCAGCATCGCGGTTCTGGAGGAGGTGGGCGCCGCCGCCTCCGCGCAGATGTAACGCCGCCGAAACACGGTCCTGACGGAGGCGAAACTCCGACGCCCCATCCTTCGAGCGACACTGGGCACCGCAGCTGGATGCGCAAAGCAAGTCGTCGGCGCCGGAAACGGGGCCAGCCGGGAGGAGCAGCCGTGAAACTGGTCGTCGCGATCGTCAAGCCGTTCAAGGTCGAGGATGTGAAAGAGGCGCTGCGCGAGGTCGGCGTCGCCGGGCTCACCGTGTCCGAGGTGCGGGGGTTCGGCCGTCAGCGCGGTCACACCGAGGTGTATCGCGGCGCGGAGTATCAGGTCGACTTCGTGCCGAAGAGCCGGATCGAGGTCATGGTCGATGATGCGCAGGTCGATGGCGTGATCGACGCGATCGTGAAATCCGCCCGCACTGGCAAGATCGGCGACGGCAAAGTCGCGGTGCTGCCGCTGGAAGAGGTCGTGCGGATCCGCACCGGCGAACACGGCCCGGAGGCTATCTGACAGGGCTGCTAGATCCGGGCGCCGTTCTCGAAGCGCCCGGGCGAGACTGGTGCAGCGCCTGGACGCTGACGGTTGATCGCGCGCTGACGCAGTGGCTGGGGGAGGCTGACCAGTCGCGGGGGATCGCCATCGTCGCGCTCGGAAGCTACGCGCGAGGCGAGCTGTGCCCTGGCTCTGATATCGATCTGCTGCTGCTCCACGACGGCTGGAAGCGCGGGGACCTCGAGCCGCTCGTCCAGGCGCTGTGCTATCCCCTGTGGGACGCGGGGCTGACGGTGGGTCACGGCGTGCGCACCCCGAAAGAGACGGTGCGGGCGGCGGGCGATCGCATCGACAGCGCGACCGCCCTGGCCGATCGCCGCCTCGTCGCCGGCGATGCCGGGCTCCTGGACGACCTGGCCAGCCGCGCGGATCGCTGGCTGGCCAAGAACAGCGGCGGGGTGCTGTCGGCGCTGTCCGGGGCGAACGCGGCCCGCCACGCCGCAGCGGGCGATCGGCCGGGGATGCTCGAGCCGAACCTCAAAGACGGGGCCGGCGGCCTGCGCGATCTCCATAGCCTTCGCTGGGCGGCCGTGTGCATTCTCGGCGAGGTGGGTCTGGATCCGCTGGTCGGCGCCCGGTACCTGGGCGCCGGCGATCGCCGGGAGCTCGCCCAGGCCGGTGAGGCGCTGCTGGCGGCCCGCTGCGCGCTCCACCTTGTGTCGCGGGCCGCGGACAGGGTGCGCGCCCGCAGCGCGCCCGCAGATGATCGCCTGCGCCTGGACCTTCAGGACGAGGTAGGCGGCCGCCTCGGCATGGCCGACGGCGACGAGCTTCTGCGCAGTGTCGGTCTGGCCACGCGAACGATCGCGCATCTGCACGGGCGCACATGGCCGCTGCTGCTCGCTGACGCGACCAGAGGGCGCCGCAGGCCGCGCAGCGCGCCGGTGATCCTCGACGAGGGCATCACGCTGAGCGAAGGCCTGGTCGAGGTCGACCCGCAGCGCAGTCTGGCCAAGGAGCCATCGCTCGGGCTGCGCACGGTCGCCGCGGCGGCTTCCCACGGCGCGCACCTGGGTCGGGCGACGGCGGCGCGGCTGCGCGGGGAGCTCGAGCACCATGACGGGCCGCTGCCCTGGGATGCCGAAGGCCGGGAAGCCCTGCTGTCGGCGCTGCGCCGCGGGCGCGCGGCCATGCCGGCGCTGGCCGACGCGGATCACATCGGCCTGCTCGCGGCGCATCTGCCCGATTGGCCTGAGGTGCGAGGGCGGCCGCAGCGCAATCCGTTTCACCGCTTCGATCTCGACACTCACGCGCTTGAGGCGACGGCGGCGCTGGTCGAGATCGCGGCGGGCGCTCTGGAGGCGAGACACGTCGAGATCTGGGACGGGCTGGCCGATCCCGACGCGCTGCTGCTCGGCGCCTTCCTCCACGACATGGGGAAGGCCTGGCCCGGCGACCACAGCGACGTCGGCGCGGAGGTGGCGCAGGGCTGGATGGCGCACATGGGCTTCGACGAGGATCGCGCGAGGCACGTCTCGGCCCTGGTCCGCCTGCACTTGCTGCTGCCGCGCGTTGCGACCCGCCGCGATCTGGATGACGACGATGAGCTCGCCGAAGTCGCGCGGACGGTCGGCGACACCGAGCTCCTCGACGGGCTGTATCTGCTCAGCCTCGCCGATGCCCGCGCGACCGGCCCGTCGGCGCATTCTCCGTGGAAGGACTCGCTGCTGGCCGAGCTGCACGGGCGGGTGCGCCGCGTGCTGACGCGTGACGCTGCCGCGGTCAGGGCGGAGACCGGGGCGGCGATCGCGCAGGCGCGCGCCAGCGTCGATCCTGCGCTCATCGATGCGCTTTTGGCTGGGTTGCCTCGTCGGTATCTGCTTGCGGCCAGCGCTGAGCAGCTGGCCGCGCATGCGCGCCTGCTCGAGTCGGCGCCGCAGCCGGGTGAGGTTCGCGCATCGGTCCGCGCAGGTCCCGCTGAGGGGACGGTGACCGTGACCATGGCGGCGGGGGATCGCCGCGGGGTGTTCGCGGACTGCGCCGGCGTGCTCGCTGGCCACGGCGCCGAGGTCCTGGACGCGCGCGCCTTCACGCGCGCGGATGGTGTGGCGCTCGACTGGTTCGTGGCGGCTGCGCGGGGGGCGGTCGACTGGGCGGCGATGACGGCTGACCTCGAGCGGGTCGGCGGCGACGGTCTCGACGTCGCTGCGCTCGTCGCGCGCCGCGAGGGCCGCCGCGACGAGCGCCCGCCAGCGCTGGCCGCGCCGATCCCAATCACCGTTCGCTTCGACGGCGGGCGCTCTGTGCTGCGCATCGAGGTGCACGGCCCCGACGCGCCGGGCGTGCTGTACCGCCTGGGCCGAGTCATCGCCGCGGCGGGCCTGGACGTCGTCGGCGCCCGCGTGTCGACGCTGGGCCCCGAGGTTCGCGACGTGTTCTTCGTGCGCGCCCCGGACGCGCCGATCGACACCGACGCGCTGGGGGAGCGCCTGCGGGCCGCGGCCGCCCGGCCGTCGGCGGAGGCTGCCCCGGCGACGAGCTGACGAGGCGCTGGCGCGATCGCCGTCGCGACGCCGACTCGGCGACCGGTACCGCGGCGCGGAGGCCGTCGACGGTGCAGTTCCGCCGGGTATCCGGCGCTTCTGGTCCTCGGAGCTATGGACCCGTCATCGGGAGTCGCGCCGCCGCAGCGAGGGGACCTGTCGGATAGCTACAGGACGCCGCCCTCGGTCATCTTGCGGGTGTCGAGGATGCGGTCGACGTCGGCGTCGGGCAGCAGGCCGGCCTCCTTCACGACCTCGCGCAGGGGACGGTCCTCGGTCAGGGCCTTCTTCGCCAGCCG
>DATKBU010000080.1:0-13707 GCA_035513815.1 Egibacteraceae bacterium | reverse complement strand
GGTGGCGCCGGACGTGCTGGGCGCGATGCTGCCGTTCCGGTCTGAGGAGTACGGCAACCCGTCGTCGCCGCACTCCAGGGGGCGCGCGGCGCGCGCGGCGGTCGAGAGCGCGCGCGAGCAGGTGGCCGAGGCCCTGGGCGTCACCCCGTTGGAGGTGCTGTTCACCTCCGGTGGCACCGAATCGGACAACCAGGCGATCAAAGGCGTCGCCTGGGCCGCCCGCGACGCAGGGCAGGGCGCGCACATCGTCACGACGGCGATCGAGCACCACGCGGTGCTCGATTCGTGCCGGTGGCTGTCAGATCGCCAGGGCTTCGAGCTGACGGTGCTGCCGCCCGAGCCGGACGGCGTCGTCGATCCGGATCGGCTGCTGGCCGCCGTGCGGGCCGACACGGTCCTGGTGTCGTGCATGGCGGCGAACAACGAGCTGGGGACGATCCAGCCGCTGGAGGAGATCGGCCCGGCGCTGGCGGAGCGGGGCGTGCCCCTGCACACCGACGCGGTGCAGGCCTTCGGTCGGGCGACCCTCGATCTGGACGGCTGGGGGATCGGCGCCCTGTCGCTCAGCGCGCACAAGTTCAACGGTCCCAAGGGGGTCGGCGTCCTGGTGCTGCGCCGAGACCTCGCCGCGGAGCCGGTGCTCCACGGGGGCGGGCAGGAGCGGGCAGTCCGCTCCGGCACGCTCAACACCGCGGGGATCGTCGGCTGCGGGGAGGCGGCCGCGATGACCGCGGTCACTATGACGGCCGAAGCGCCGCGGCTGGCTGCCCTGCGAGACCGGCTGCTCGCCGGCCTCCTGGAGATCGACGGCGTCGCGGTCAACGGCTCGCTTGAGCGCCGGCTGCCGCACAACGCGCATGTCGCGGTCTCCGGCTGCGACGGCGAGGCTCTCCTGACCGCGATGGATGCTGCCGGAGTCGCGGTCTCGACCGGCTCGGCGTGCCAGTCGGGCGCGGCCGAGCCCAGCCACGTGCTGCTCGCCGTCGGCGCGCCGATGGACCGCGCCCATCTGCGCTTCACCTGCGGGCGCACCACGTCCGAAGCTGACATCGACGCGGCCGCGGACGCGTTCGCCGACTGCGTGAAGCGTCTGCGAGACGGCGGCGGGGGGTTCATGTGACGCGCGTGCTGGTCGCGATGTCCGGCGGCGTGGACTCGTCGATGACCGCCGCCCTGCTCGTCGAGCAGGGCCACGACGTCAGCGGCGTGCACCTGAAGATGGCGGACACGCCGAGCGGGCTTCCTGGCGAGGGTGAGGCGCTGGCGCAGCCAGCGCCGGGGACGGGGACCGGAAGAGGCTGCTGCACCCTCGACGACGCGCGGGACGCGCGCCGGGTGGCCGATCGCCTGAGCATCCCGTTCTACGTGTGGGACCTGTCCGAGGCGTTCCAGGAGCGGGTGGTCGACGACTTCGTCGCCGAGTACAGCGCCGGACGCACGCCCAACCCCTGCATCCGCTGCAATGAGCGGGTCAAGTACACCGCGCTGCTGGCGCGCGCTCGCGCGGTCGGCTTCGACGCGCTGGCGACCGGCCATCACGTGCGGCTGCGCCGCGAGGGCCAGCGCTGGGTGATGCGCCGCGCCGCCGATCCGGGCAAGGACCAGACGTACGTGCTGTACATGGCCAGCCAGGACCAGCTGGCGCACACGCTGTGGCCCGCTGGCGAGCACCGGAAATCCGACCTGCGGGCGATGGCCGCGGAACGCGGCCTGGTCACCGCGTCCAAGCCCGACAGCCACGACATCTGCTTCATCCCTTCCGGCGACCTCGGCGGGTTCCTGCGCCCCAAGCTCGGCGCGCGCCGAGGTGCGTTTGTCGGGCCCGACGGCGATGTCGTCGGCGAGCACGACGGCGCCTACCGCTTCACCGTGGGACAGCGCCGGGGCCTGGGCCTGGCGGGTCTGGGTGAGCCGGTGTTCGTCACCGCGATTGACGGCGACCGGGTTCACGTTGGGCCGCGGACCGCGCTCGCCACTGGGTCGCTGGAGGCGCTGGATATCTCGTGGGTCTCCGGCCAGCCCGCCGCGGGGGCCGGCGTCACCGCGCAGGTGCGCTACCGCGGGGATCCCCTGCCCGCAGAGATCGAGGATCTGGGCGGCGGCCGCGTCCGCGTGGCCTTCACCCGCGAGCAGCCGCTGGGCGTCGCTCCGGGTCAGGCGGTGGTGTTCTACGACGGCGACGAGTGCCTCGGCGGAGCGACCATCGTTCGGTCGGGCGCTTGAGCGAGGCGGGCGTGTGAGCGCCGAATCCGCGATTCGCGGCGATGTCGCGGCGCTGCGGCCAGCCACCGTCGACGACGCGCCGCGGCTGTGCGAGATCCTCACCTCGCCGGAAACGCGGGATTGGTGGCACGGCTATGACGTCGAGCGCTGTCGATCCGATCTGGCCCGCCCGCACGTTCGCGGCTTCATGATCGAGGTCGACGGCGCTGACGCGGGATTCATTCAGTACTCCGAGGAGGACGATCCTGACTATCGGCATGCCACCATCGACATCGCCCTCCATGCCGACTGGCACGGGCGGGGAATCGGGACTGACGCAGTCCGCGCGCTCGCGCGGCACCTGCTGAACGACCTCGGCCACCATCGGCTGACCATCGATCCGGCCCTGGCCAACAAGCGGGCGATCCGCTGCTATGAGAAAGTGGGCTTTCGTCAGGTGGGAGTGCTGCGCCGCTACGAGCGCGGCCCCGATGGGATCTGGCATGACAGCCTGCTGATGGACCTGCTGGCTGAAGAGCTCAGATAGCGTCGAGCGACGCCATCGCGCGCGGCCGGGCTGCCCGGTCAGGCGTCTGCGTCTAGCGCGGTGCGTGCTTGCCAACTTCGGCAACCGTTCGCGAGCTTGCCGGCCCCAGCGGAGAACGGCCGTCGCCGGACGCAGCATTCGGTCCGTGGTCGCCGAGGACGCACTTCCGCCGCGTATCCGGCGGTAGTGGCCCATCGATCGCGGGATCGATGCCGCCAGCCGTGGGCGATCGCAGTCGCACCCCCCGCCTAGACTTGGCGCCGATGGCCGATGAGCAGCTGCGGCGACGGGTTGAGGCCCTGCGCGTCGAGATCAATCAGCACCGGTACCGCTACTACGTGCTGTCCGATCCCAGCGTCAGCGACGCCGAGTTCGACGCGCTGATGCGCGAGCTGCAGGAGCTGGAGGCCCGACACTCCGAGCTGGACGATCCTGCGTCGCCCACCCATCAGGTGGGGGCCCCGCCGAGCCGTGCCTTCGCTGAGGTTGCGCACCGCCAGCGCATGCTCTCTTTGGACAATGCCTTCGCCCGCGAGGAGCTCGAGGCCTGGGGCCAGCGCGTCGTCCGAGGACTCGACGGCACGGTTCCCCGGTTCACCTGCGAGCTGAAGATCGATGGGGTGGCGATCAGCCTCACCTACGAATCTGGCCATCTCGCGCAGGCGATCACCCGCGGGGACGGCCGCGTCGGCGAGGACGTCACGCAGAACGTCCGCACGATCCGCAACATCCCCGCCTGGCTCGAGATGGCCAGCCCGCCGGCGCTGCTGGAGGTGCGCGGCGAGGTCTACTACCCAGTCAAGGCGTTCGAGCAGATGAACGACGCCCGCGAGGAGGCTGGCCAGCCGCGGTTCGCCAACCCGCGCAACGCCGCCAGCGGGGCGCTGCGCCAGAAGGATCCGGCGATCACCGCGTCGAGGCCGCTGCAGGTCCTATGCCACGGTATGGGCGCGGTCGACGGTCTGCAGGTGCGCGCCCACAGCGAGTTCCTGCACCGGATCCGTGAGGCCGGCCTGCCGACGGCAGCTGACCAGACCGAGACGGTCGATGACTTGGATGGCGTGTGGGCTTTCATCGAGCGCTGGCGCGCCGGCCGCCACGATCCCGCCTACGAGATCGACGGCGTCGTGGTCAAGGTCGACGATTTCGGCCATCAGCGGCGCCTCGGCGCGACCAGCTCAGCTCCCCGCTGGGCGATCGCCTTCAAGTATCCGCCGGAGGAGCGCGAGACCCTGCTGCGCGACATCCAGGTCAACGTCGGGCGAACAGGCCGCGTGACGCCCTTCGCCGTGCTGGAGCCGGTTCTCGTCGCCGGGTCGACCATCTCACTGGCGACGCTGCACAACGAGGACCAGGCGCGGATGAAGGATGTGCGCCCCGGCGACACCGTGATCGTGCGCAAGGCGGGCGACGTCATCCCGGAGGTGGTCGGCTACGTCGCGGCGAAGCGCCCGCCGGAAGTCGAGCAGGCCGGGCCGTGGCGGATGCCGACGGTCTGCCCGTTCTGCGGGTCGGCGATCCATCGGCTTGCCGGCGAGGCCGCCAGCTACTGCACCAACATCGACTGCCCCAACCGGCTGTTCGGCACGCTGGAGCACTTCGCGGGCCGCGGCGCGATGGATATCGAGGGCCTCGGCGAGAAGACGGCGTGGCTGCTGCTGGACAAAGGGCTGGTCGGCGACGTCGCCGACATCTATCGCCTGGGCGCGGACGATCTTCTGGCCCTGGAGGGCTTCGGCGAGATCAGCGTGCGCAACCTGCTTGACGCCATCGAGCAGTCGAAGTCCCAGCCCTTGGAGCGTCTCCTCGTCGGGCTCAATATCCGCCACGTCGGCCCCACGGTGGCGCGGCTGCTCGCCCGGCACTTCGGCGACATGGCCGGCCTGCGGGCCGCGGACGAGGAGACGATCGCTGCGGTCAACGGCGTCGGCCCGATCATCGCCGCGGCGATCCGCCAGTTCTTCGACAACGAGCGCAACGCCGCGCTGATCGACAAGCTGGCTGCTGTCGGTGTGCGCATGGACACCGACGTGTCGCACAAGGGCACCGCGCTGGAGGGCTGGACGGTGGTGCTCACCGGCGGCCTCGAGGGCTTCACTCGCGACGAGGCCAAGCAGGCGGTCGAGGACGCGGGCGGCAAAGTGACCTCCAGCGTGTCGAAGAAGACCTCGGTCGTGGTGGTCGGCAGCGACCCGGGGACCAAGGCGGTCAGGGCGGAGGAGCTGGGCGTGGCCACCGTCGACGAGGCCGCGTTCGTTCACCTGCTGGACACGGGCGAGCTTCCGGCGTAGCCGGCGCGGATCGCCCGGGCCACGTGCGCCGGGTCCGTGAGAGCGGGGCGAGTGGCAGCAGTGGGCGGGGGCGCGGTAGCGTCGGCGGCGACGATCATCCGCCCCGCCGGGGGAGGAGAAGGAGCGGCCCGTGTCCCTCACCGTCGACGAGGTCCGCCACGTCGCGCGCCTGGCTCGGCTTGCGCTGTCCGACGATGAGCTGGAGGCGCTGCGCGGCCAGCTCGCCGACATCCTCGCCTACGCCGAGAAGGTGGGCGAGGTCGCGGTCGACGGCGTGCCCGCGACCAGCCACGCCTATCCGCTGGCGAATGTGCTGCGAGAGGATCAGCCGCGCCCGTCTCTGGCGGCCGAGGACGCCATCTCATCCGCCCCCCAGGCCGAGGATGGGCGCTTCCATGTCCCGCGCATCGTCGGCGAACAGGCATGAGCGTGGACCTGGTCACCCGCACCGCCGCCGAGCTGCGCGACCAGATGAGCGCAGGGGAGGTCAGCGCCGTCGAGGTCGTCGGCGCGCACCTCGCGCGCGCGCGCGCCGTGGACACCGAGATCAACGCATTCCTCAAGCTCATGGACGAGCAGGCGCTGGACCATGCCGCCGACATCGATCGGCGGCGGGCCGCCGGAGAGGCGCTGGGGCCGCTCGCGGGAGTGCCATTGGCGCTCAAGGACATCCTGGCCACCGCCGGGATCGAGACGACTTGCGGCTCGCGGATACTCGAGCATTACCGGCCCAACTACGACGCGACGGCGGTGCAGCGACTGCGTGCAGCGGACGCCGTGGTCATCGGCAAGACCAACATGGACGAGTTCGCGATGGGCTCGTCCACCGAGAACTCGGCATTCGGCCCGACGCGCAACCCATGGGACACCGACCGCGTCCCGGGCGGATCGTCTGGCGGCTCGACCGCCGCCGTCGCGGCGTTCGCTGCGCCGCTGGGCATCGGGACCGACACCGGGGGGTCGATCCGCCAGCCCGCGGCGCTCTGCGGGCTGGTCGGGATGAAGCCGACGTATGGCCGAGTCAGCCGCTACGGGCTGATCGCCTTCGCCTCATCGCTGGATCAGGTTGGTCCGATCGCGCGCAGCGTGACCGACGCCGCCCTGCTCCACAGCGCGATCGCGGGACCCGATCCTCTGGACTCCACCTCCATCCCCACTCCGGCCGAAGATGTGATGGCCAGTCTTGACCGAGGGCTGGACGGGCTGCGGGTCGGCGTCGTCGCTGAGTTCATGGGCGAGGGGATGGCCGAGGGCGTGCGCGCCCGCGTGACGGAGGCCATCGCGAGGATGGAGAAGCTCGGCGCCGAAGTCGTCGACGTCAGCCTGCCGCACGTCAGTTACGGTGTGCCCGCCTATTACCTCATCGCGCCGAGCGAATGCTCCTCGAACCTGTCACGCTACGACGGCGTTCGCTACGGCATGCGGGTGGACGGCGACACGGCCGAGCAGATGATGGCGCGCACTCGCGCGGCCGGGTTCGGCGCGGAGGTCAAGCGCCGGATCATGGTGGGCACCTATGCGCTGTCGGCTGGCTACTACGACGCCTACTACGCCCAAGCGCAGCGGGTTCGGACGCTGATCTCGCGGGATTTCTCCAAGGCGTACGAGCGCTGCGACATCCTGGTGAGCGCCACATCGCCGACGACGGCGTTCCCGCTCGGGGAGAAGACCGCGGATCCGCTGGCGATGTACCTCAACGACATCTACACCATCCCGTCGAATCTGGCCGGCGCGCCGGCGCTGAGCCTGCCGGTCGGGCTGGACGATCAAGGGCTCCCCGTCGGGCTGCAGATCATGGCGCCGGTGCTGGCCGAGCCGGTCCTGTTCCAGGCCGCTAGGGCGCTCGAGGCCGACCTGGGGTTCGACCCGACGCCGCGAGGCCCGAACGCGGTCACGGCGCCGTCATGAGCGCCCCGGCGATCGAGCAGGCCCGCGAGTACGAGGCCGTCATCGGGCTGGAGGTGCACGTTGAGCTGGCCACGCGCACGAAGATGTTCTGCGGCTGCGCGATCGACTTCGGCGGCGATCCGAACACGCGCACGTGCCCGATCTGCCTGGGCCAGCCGGGGACCCTGCCGGTAGTCAATCGCTCCGCGGTGGAGCACGCGATCCGACTCGGCCTGGCCCTGGGCTGCTCGATCTCGCCGTCGAGCCAGTTCCACCGCAAGAACTACTTCTATCCGGACATGCCGAAGAACTATCAGATCTCTCAGTACGACGTGCCGATCTGCGTCGGGGGGGAGCTGGAGGTCACCGCCGACGCCGGCGCCCGTCGCGTCGGCATCACCCGCGTGCACATGGAGGAGGACACCGGCAAGTCGCTGCACGTGGGAGTCTCGGGGCGCATCCACGGGGCGGAGTACTCGCTCATCGACTACAACCGCGCGGGGATCCCGCTGCTGGAGATCGTCAGCGAGCCGGACATCCGCAGCGCTGACGAGGCCCGCGCCTACCTGTCGGAGTTGAGAGCGATCGTGCTGGCGCTCGGCATCAGTGACGCCAAGCTCGAAGAGGGCTCGATGCGCTGCGACGCCAACATCTCGCTGCGCCCGGTCGGCCACACCGTGTTCGGCACCCGGGTCGAGGTGAAGAACATGAACTCGCTGCGCTCCCTCGGTCGAGCGATCACGTTCGAGATCGCCCGCCAGGCCGAGGTGCTGCGGTCGGGTGAGCCGGTCGTGCAAGAGACGCGTCATTGGAACGAGGACGCGGGTGCCACGTCGACGCTGCGGGTCAAGGAGGAGGTAGACGACTACCGCTACTTCCCGGATCCCGACTTGGTGCCTGTCGAGCCTGCGGCGGAGTGGATCGAGCAGATCCGCGCCAGGCTGCCGGAGCTGCCCGCGGCCGCTCGAGCGCGACTGGTCGACCGGCGCGGCCTCGCGCCCGCGCAAGCCGACGTGCTGGTCGGGGCTGGGCTTCACCGGCTGCTCGACGCCGCGGTCGCGGAAGGGGCGCCGCCGATCGAGGCCGCGAACTGGCTCGCGAATGAGGTCACCGCCTGGTGCGCGGAGAACGGCGTGGATCCCGCTTCCGCGCCGCTGCAGGGGGAGGACCTCGCCGAGCTGGTGGCCCTGGTCCGCGACGGCACGCTGTCGAGCAAGCTCGCGCGGCAGGTGCTCGTCGATGTGCTCGAAGGCAAAGGCGGCCCCCGCGAGATCGTCGCGCAGCGGGGTCTGGAGCAGATCTCTGACACCGGCGCGCTGCAGGCAGCCGTCGACCAGGCGATCGAGCAGGCGCCGGATGCCGCGGAGCAGGTGCGCGCCGGCAACGACAAGGCAATCGGAGCGCTGGTCGGCGCGGTGATGCGGGCGACCGGTGGCAAAGCCAACCCGCAGATGGTCAACCAGCTGCTGCGCCAGCGGCTCACCGGCGGCTGAATTGACGGCGTCCCTGATCCGCGCTGCTGAGTCGGTTCCCGCGCTCGAGGCCGTCCAGAGCTCGGTCGACGCACTGCTTGATGCCTTTCTCGCCGAGCGCATCGCCGACCTCGCCGAGCTCGACCCCGCCCTGGCGCCGATCGGCCGCGAGGTCGCCGAGCTTGTCCGGGCGGGTGGAAAGCGACTGAGGCCGGCCTTCGTCTACTGGGGCTACCGCGCGACGGGCGCGCCGCATCTCGACCAGGTCATGGCGCCCGCTGCGGCCGTCGAGCTGCTGCACACATTCGCGCTGATCCACGATGACGTGATGGACCGCTCGGCCGAGCGCCGGGGCCGGCCGGCGGTCCATGAGTCGCTGGCGGCCGCGCACGCGCGCGATCATCTTGAGGGCGATGCCGCCTGGTTCGGAATCGGCGGCGCGATTTTGGCGGGCGACCTGGCGTTCGTGTGGGCCGATCAGCTGCTGGACAATGCCCAGCTCAGCCCAGATGCGATCGTCCGCGCCCGGCCCGTGTTCACTGAGCTGCGGGTCGAAGTGATGGCCGGGCAGTACCTCGATCTGCGCCTGGCGGGCGTCGCCGGCGCCAGCGAGGCGGACGCCCTTCATGTCGCGCTGCTCAAGAGCGGGCGCTACACCGTCACGAGGCCGCTGCAGCTGGGGGCGGCTCTTGGGGGGCCGGATGAGCAGCTCGACAAGGTCCTGTGCGCTTTCGGCGACGCGGTGGGCGTCGCGTTCCAGCTCCGGGATGATGTGCTGGGCCTGTTCGGCGAGCCCTCCGCCACCGGCAAGGGCGCACTGGAGGATCTCCGGGACGGCAAGCGCACGGTCCTGATGCTGCGAGCGCTCGAGATGGCGTCGTCCGCGGGCCGCGAGGTCCTCCTCAGCGCGCTGGGCGATCCGCAGCTGGATGAAGCGGGAGGGGACCGCGTGCGCGAGATCGTCGCGGGCTGCGGAGCTTTGGCAGCGGTAGAGGAGCTTGTGGCGTCGCGACAGCAGTCCGCCCGCGAAGCGCTCGCCCCGCTCGAGCAGCCGGCCAGATCCGCCCTGGAGGAGCTGGCGGATCTGGCCGCCTTCCGCGTCGTGTGACGTGGAGCGGATAGCTTTGGCGCTCAGCGAACATGGCCGATAGCGAAATGGCCGCCTGGGCGTGGAAGTGCCACGATGGTGCGGTCCAGTTGAAGTCCGCTGGAACGCGGGAGCGTGCGCGCCCCCGCTGGTGCCGCGATGTGAGCCTTGATACGGACGAAAGTGAGTAGAGTGCAGCCGTTCACCAACCACTACCGGCCGATCGACGACGCCCAGACGCCACCGTCCGGCAACGGCTCCCGCAACGGGAACGGATCCGGGCCTGTGCAGGAGGATGCCGTGCAGACGCCCCGCAGCGTGGGACTTGACAGCGTCATCGACGTGGGCCACCTCACGCCGATGCTGGCTCGGCGCACGATCGAGGTTGTCACCGAGCGGGCGTTCCACGTCACCGACGTGACCGAGGACTGCTTGTCGCTGCTGGCCGACAGCGGTATCCAGGAGGGCGTGCTGTCGGTCTTCTCCGAGCACACCACCTGCGCGGTCAAGATCAATGAGCGGGAGACGTGCTTCCTGGAGGATCTGCGGCTGTTCATGGAGCAGCTGGTTCCGCAGGCCGCCTACTACCGCCACGACGATTTCGAGATCCGCGATCCCGAGACCCTCGCGGGCCCGCCTGAGGACGAGCCGGTCAACGGCCATTCGCACATCAAGCAGATGCTGCTGGGCTGCGCCTCCGAGACCGTTCCCGTCGTGGATGGGCGGCTGCTCCTCGGCCGCTGGCAGCGGATCATGTTCATCGAGCTCGACCAGTCGCGCGAGCGCTGCGTCCATCTCCAGGTCCAAGGGTGGCGCTGAGCCGTCTTGGTCTGAGCTCGCCCCACGGCGCCCTCGGTCGCTAGCCCGTCGCGTTCACACCCTGCTCGCCAGCCGGCCCTTTTCGGTTCGCGTCCGAATGGGCTAGCCGATCTGCGCGCCGGGCGCGTCGGCGGATAGGCCGTTCGAGCTACCTGAGCCCTCGTCAATCGAGCACTACACGTCACCGTAGATAACCCTCTGCGAAATGCTGAGCTAGTAGCGGTGCTTCTCCTTGCGCAGCCCTGAAAGTCTTCGCAATTCGGACCTGCGCGTGCTATTCAGGGGGGTGGAGCGATGGCGCCTCTTCTTAGGCCCTCGGCGGTTTCGCTATGCGGCGAGCTTCCGGGCCGGCTCTTCCCATCCATGCCATGGGGAAGTCCAACAGGAGGTTCATCGTGAAGAAGATCTCACCTCGTATCGTCGCCATTCTCGCCGCCATCGCAGCTCTGATCGCCACCGGAGGAGCACCGAAGTCGCTCTGGTAGAGATTGTCCGTACGGAGGATCTATCGGCCAGTCCGCTTCGATGGTCGTGTCTGTGGACGCTGTCAATAGATGAGCCCTAGGCTTCCTATCGGTCTCGAATGGATCACAGGCCGATAGGAGCTGAGGGCCGTTGTCCGCGCAGACGAGTGAGGCGGCGCTTCCGCGGCTTTACCGCGCCTACATTCTGATCCTTCTTGTCGGCGCAGTGGTTTGGGCAGTGCCGTCGGGCGTCCAACACGCAGCTCGGCAGCCGCTCGATGCGTTTCTGTGGCTAGGGTTTCTGCTCGCAGGAAATCTGCTGGCGATCCCGATGCTCCCGCGTTGGCGGCTGAACGTCTCGCTGGGGACTCCCGTCCACGTCGCCGCAGCGGTCATCTTCCCGGTGCCGATGGCGGTCATGCTTGGCTTTCTGGGATTCACTGCTGAGCCAGAACTCAAGAGGCAGGCACCCTTGTGGGCGTCTGGCTTCAATCGGTCCCAGGTCGGGCTCGCGACTGGAGCAGCGTCACTCGCAGCTCACGCGCTCCCGTTTCAGGGCGCCTTCAGGCTGATTGCTGCCACAGCGATCGCGGCTGTGGTCTTCACGGCTGCCAATACTGCTGCCGTGACCGTCGGTCTCTGGCTCCGGCGCATCCTCGGATTGGCCGCTGCCGCCCGGGTCTCAGCCGCGCCATTTCCCCACTTCGCAGCCGATTACGCCTTCGTCTCGCTGCTCGCGTTGCTGATCGTCTTCGCGTACATCGATGTGGGTCGGTGGGCCATCGCGCTGCTCGCGATTCCGCTATGGCTCGGATTCAATACGCTGCGCTCGGCCCGCGAAGCGGAGGACCGCGCCGAACAGCTGGCTGAGACGGTCCGGGAGCTTGAGACCCTAAACGCGCTCGCCACCGAGCTGCTGACCGTTCGCACGATTGACCAGTCGGTGGCCACGGGCCGCGGAGCGCTGCTCACAGCGCTCGCAACCAACGACATCGACCTCTCACTCACCGGAGATCTCCAGGAGCACCTGCGTGCTGTCAAGGTTCCGGGCGCAGCGCCGGTGGCGCTGGGCGTGCCGGCTGACAGCTCCGACGACGTACTGCGGGTCGCAGAGGGAATCGCCGGCCTGCTCGGCATGGCGCTGCAGCGGCTGAACCTCGAGCAGGAGCTTGCCGATGTGCAGGAGGCGCGCATCGCGCTCACGGGCCAGATTCTGGAGGAGGGGACCCGAGAGCGCTCGAGGATCGCGCTGGAGATCCACGACGAGGTTCTGCCGTACTTCGCGGCGGCGGAGATCCAGGCGGACAACGTCAGCTCGGCGCTGGGCGCGGCGCTGCCTGACCGGGCAATCGAGATCGCCGGGCGCACGCGCGACGCGGTGCACGGCGGCATCAAGCAGCTGCGCGAGGTGCTCGAGGCGCTGCGACGCCAGGTCGTCGTCCCGGGCGGTCTGCGCGACGGATTGGCCGCAGCGCTGGAGGAGCTGCGCGTCGAGCGCAATGTCGAAGTCGTCCTGGACGTGCCGGATCCGCTGCCGCCACTGCCTCTGGCGCTTGAGATCCTCATCCTCGAGACGGTGCGCGGCTGCCTGACCAACATCGCGCGACATGCAGAGGCTGATCAAGTACAGGTGCGACTGGAAGTAGCCGAAACGGTCATAGCAGTTGAGATCTGCGATAATGGCCGAGGGTTCGATCCGGCGGCGGTGCCCGCAGGGCACCATGGCCTGGCTCTCATGGCCCAACGGGTAAGTCTCGCGCGAGGCAAGTTCGAGGTCGCCAGCGTGAGCGGACAGGGCACGAAGGTGCTCGTGGAGGTGCCAGCTTGAATCAGTTCGGGACCGTCGCCCCCGACGCCGACTCGGACGAGGGCGAACACAGAGCCGGCTTCATCAGCATCGTCATCGCCGAAGACCACGGCGTCGTTGCGGACGGTGTCGCCACCATGCTGTCGTTCGAGCCCGACATGCAGGTACTGGAGATGGTCACCTCCGGCGAGGCGCTGATCGAGGCCGTTGAGCGCCACCGCCCCACGGTCGCGCTGGTCGATATCAACCTCATCGGAATGGACGGCCTGGCCGCCATCCGCGAGATCGAGGCGCGCAGACTGCCCACGCGGGCGATGGCGCTGACCATGTTCACCGACCACAGCACGGTCACGCGGGCCGTCGCCGCCGGTGTCGCTGGCTACCTGCCGAAGAACGTGCGCCGGGACGAGCTGGTTCAGGCGATCCGCGCAGTCGCTACCGGCAAGGGGTTTCTCCACCCCGATGTGACCAGGCCGTTCCTCGAGCGCGTTGGCCCGCTCGGCGACAACGGCCTTCAGCCGCTGAGCAAGCGCGAGCAGGATGTCCTCGAGCAGCTGGCCAGCGGCAAGTCGACCAGGGAGATGGCCGAGGCGCTCGGGGTCGGCGAGGAGACCATCAAGAGCCACCTGTCGCGCATCTACCAGAAGCTGCGCGCCAACGACCGGGTGCAGGCGGTCGTCATCGCCATGCGCCACGGTCTCGTCCGCTAGCGCTAGCTGGCTTCAGGACCACGGACCACGGACCACGCCTTGCGGCGCTCACGGGCACCGTGCGGCCGCAGTTCGTGAGCGCGACGCCGGCATCGACGCGCGCCGGACCGGCCGGACCTACAGTGCTGGCGGGTTCGTCAGGATGATCTGCTCCTGCGGGCCGGTCCACGTGCATACGCCGGTGTCGGGATCGAAGGTCACGTTCCACTGGCCGCTGGTCACCATGTCGTGGTGCGCCTTGCAGAGCGGAATCGTGGTGTTCAGATCCGTGTCGCCGCCGTCGGACCAGGCGTGCTGGTGATGGGCCTCGGTCCAGGCGGCGGGACGGTCGCAGTCGGGGCCTCGGCACTGCCGGTGCATCATCTGGAGGATGCCGCGCAGCCAGGACGGCAGCGTTCGGAACGTGCGCCCGACGTTGACG
>DATKBU010000079.1:0-15526 GCA_035513815.1 Egibacteraceae bacterium | reverse complement strand
GCCGGGAATGTGGCGGGCGAGCTCCATGGCGATCTCCTTGGCGCCGAGGTCATCGCCGCACACGAGGACGTCGGCGCGCACCGGCTCCTCGCCGGCGCGCAGCTTCGCCGAGGACACATTCTGGAACGCGCTGACCACGCGTGCGTCGGGGAGCAGACGCTGGCACTCCTCGGCCCACGAGCCGTCCGGCGCGCGCGCCACCGTCGGTCCGCGCTCATCGAACGCCAGCGAGTTGACGCAGCTGATCACCACCTTCGCGCCGATGGCGCCCGACAACCCGGCCAACAGCCCTGCGACCGAGTCGTTGGGCAGGGTGACGAGCAGGACGTCAGCCGCCTCGCAGACTCCTGCGTTGTCCAGTCCTTCGAACTTGCCGCCCGCGACGCGCTCGGACAGCGCCGCGGCCACCTCGTGGGCGCGCGCAGCATCGCGCGACCCGATCAGGACGCGATGCCCAGCCCGCCCCAGCCTCAGCCCCAGGCCTCGCCCGTGCGGCCCGGTCCCGCCGAGGAACCCGAGCACCGGCAGGTCGCTATTCATCCCCTCACCCCCGCCTTCACGCGATAGCGGATCCCAGCGGGCTCGATGCGCGAGTAGTCGGTGTTGCGCTCAGCCGGTTGGCGCCCTGCAGCCTCCGCGATCGCGCGCAGCGTCTCAGGATCCTGCCGAACGCCGTGATCTGCACCTGCCATACGCGAAATCGTCTCCTCCATCAGCGTGCCGCCCAGGTCGTTCACCCCGGCGCCCAGCAGTATCGCGGCGCCGGACAAACCGAGCTTCACCCACGACAGCTGGATGTTGTCGATCGCACCCTGAAGCACGAGCCGCGCAACGGCATGGACGCGGATGGTCTCCTCAAGCGTGGGGCCAGGGCGGGCCAGCCCGGCAAGGTAGATCGGCGACTGGCGGTGGACGAACGGCAGCGGCACGAACTCAGTGAATCCGCCGGTCTGCTCCTGCAGACGGCGCAGCAGATGGATGTGCGCCGCCCAGTGCCGGGGGGAGTCGACGTGGCCGTACATCATCGTCGACGATGAGCGGATGCCCAGGTCGTGGGCGGTCGTCACGACGTCGATCCATCCGGCGGCCGGCAGCTTGCCTTTGGTCAGGACCCAGCGGACGTCGTCATCGAGGATCTCCGCCGCCGTTCCCGGGATCGTGTCGAGGCCGGCCGACTTAGCCTGGGTGAGGAACTCGCGGACCGAGATCCCCAGGCGTGCGGCCCCGTTGGCGATCTCCATGGGCGACAGGGCATGGATATGGATCTCGGGCACTCGGGCCTTCACGGCTGCGATCAGTTTGAAGTAGTAATCGCCGCCCAAGTCAGGGTGGATGCCGCCCTGCATGCACACCTCGGTCGCCCCGTACTCCCAGGCCTGCTCGGCGCGGTCCGCCACCTGCTCCAGCGACAGGAAGTAGGCATCGGGGTCATCGCGGCGCTGGGCGAACGCGCAGAACCGGCAGCCTGTGTAGCAGATGTTGGTGAAGTTGATGTTGCGGTTCACCACGTAGGTCACCACGTCGCCAGCGCGATCGGCGCGCACCGCATCCGCCAATTCGACCAGCGCCTGCAGCTCCACGCCGTCGACCTCCAGCAGCGCCGCGGCGGCCTCCTCATCGGGAGGCTCCCCCGCCTCGGCGGCGCTCAAGATCCGGCGGATCTCAGGGCGCACGGCCGAGCGCGCCGGCGCGGCGCTCGCATGGGCTGAGTCTGATGCGCTGGCCGATGGCGGCGCAGCGCCGCGCAGCGACAGCGACTCAGCCGCGATCAGGGCGCTGTCGCCGTAGACCGCCTCGGCGTCGGCCCGCAGCTCCGTGCCCCGCCGCAGGGCCGCCACCCCTTGGCCGGCCTGGGCGCCGAGCCAGCGCGCGTCGTCGCCGGCGCCGACCATCCCCACGGGGTCCTGCCACACCTGGCCGGACGGCTTGGCGGCAGTCACGGCAAGTCCGTCGGGCGCGGCCAGCGCCCGCACCGGCCCGCGCATCCGCCCGGCCAGCCACGGATCTGCGCGCCGGACGTACTCCGGGTAGACGCACAGGCGCTCGACGAGCTCGCCGCCGTGCGCGGCGGTGACCTTCGCGAGCTCATCGATCGCCGGCCAGGCCATCTCAGGATTGACATGGTCGGGCGTCACCGGCGACACGCCGCCCCAGTCGTCGATGCCCGCGCCGATGATCGCGCCGTACTGCGCTGGAGACAGGTTGGGCGGCGCCTGCAGGTGCACCCTTGTCGGCAGCAGCAGCCTGGCGACCGCGACGCAGGCGAGCAGCTCGTCGATCCCCGGCTCTGGGGCGGCGCGCATCGCGGTGTCCCGCTTAGCGCGGAAGTTCTGGACAATGACTTCCTGCACGTGGCCATAGCGCTTGGAGGCAGCAGCCAGCGCAAGCAGGGCCTCGGCGCGCTCCTTGGCTGTCTCGCCGATCCCGATCAGGATCCCCGAAGTGAACGGGATCGACAGGCGCCCGGCGTCCTCGATGACGCCCAGACGCACGGACGGGTCCTTGTCGGGGCAGTTCCAGTGCGCCTGCCCGCGCTCGAGAAGGCGCGGGCTGGCCGATTCGAGCATCAGCCCCATGGACCCCGACACCTGCTTGAGCGAGGCCATCTCCGCCCATGACATGACGCCTGGATTGAGGTGCGGGATCAGCCCGGTCTCCTCGATCACCGCGATGGCGACCGAGCGCAGATACTCCAGCGTGGTGGCGTAGCCGCGCGCGGCCAACCAATCCCGCGCCGCCGGATAGCGCTCCTCCGGCCGGTCCCCGAGGGTGAACAGCGCCTCTTTGCAGCCGGCGGCCTGGCCGGCGCGTGCGATGTCGAGGACCTCCTCGGGCGACAGGTACGCGGGCAGATCGCCCTTCGGCGGCCAGGCGAATGTGCAGTAGCCGCACGTGTCCCGGCACAGATGGGTCAGCGGGATGAAGACTTTGCGGCTGTAGGTGACCTGCGAGCCGAAGGCCTGGTCGCGAACCCGCGCGGCTGCGGTCATCAGTCGCTGCAGCGCCGTGCCCCGCGCGGACAGCAGCCACGTCGCCTCGTCCGCGGTCAGCGTCTTGCCGCCCTCAGCCCGTGCGAGGGCGCGGCGCAGACCCGACGCCAGGTCGGGAGATCTCACCAGCGGTGCGCCCGGTTGGCCCATGGGGTCGCGATCCTAGCGTCGCTCCGGGGGCGTCACGGCCCCCGCCGATCCAGCAGCTGGTCACACACGTGCTCGGCGATGGCCAGCGATGACGTGGCGCCAGAGGACGGCGCGTTGCGGATCGCCACCACGGGGCCGAGTCGGTTGATTCGAAAATCGTCCACCAGCGAGCCGTCGCGGGCGACCGCCTGGGCGCGCACGCCGGCGGGCGCCGGGACCACGTCGCGGTGACTGAGCGCGGGCACGTACCGGCGAGCCTCGCGCACGAACAGCCGCTTGCTCAGCGACCCCGCGAGCTCCTTGACCCCCGTCCGCCAATGCCGGCGAGCCAGCGCACGGAATCCCGGCCAGGCAAGGATCTCTCGGACCTCGCCCGCCCGCACGTCGCGCCAACGATAGCCTTCGCGCGCCAGAGCGAGGACCGCGTTGGGCCCCAGGTCGACGCGGCCGTCGAACCGCCGGGTCAGATGGACTCCCAGGAAGGGGTAGCGGGGGTCCGGGACAGGATAGATGAGGCCCTTCACCAGCGACGCCCGATCGTCGCGCAGACGGTAGTACTCGCCGCGGAACGGAATGATCCGCGGATCGTCCCCGTCGCCCGCCAGCCGCGCGACGATGTCGCTGTGCAGCCCCGCGCACACGATCAGCTGGTCGAACTCGAGCTGCTCATGGCCCCCTGCGATCCGCACCCGCTCGCCTGCGCGCTCGACCGATCGGACGCAGAACCCGCGGCGCACGATGCCGCCTGCGGCGAGGATCTCGCTGGCCATCGCCTCGGCCGCGGCGACGAAGTCCACGATCGCGGTGTGAGGGGAGTGCAGCGCGGCGACCCCGACCGCATGAGGCTCGATGTCGGTGATCCCCCCGCCGTCGACCATCCGCAGATCCGGCACGCCGTTGAGCTCCGCGCGGTCGGCGATGTCGCCCAGACGGCCGAGCTCGTCGCGATGCAGCGCCACCACGAGCTTGCCGACCTCCTGATACGGGACGGAATGCTCGGCGCAGAACTCCTTGAGCATGCCGACGCCTCTGCGGCACAGCTGCGCCTTCAGGGATCCGGGCTGGTAGTACAGCCCGGCGTGCACCACGCCGCTGTTGCGGCCCGTCTGGTGCGTCGCGAGGTCCTGCTCCTTCTCGAGCACGGTGATCTGCGCGCCTGGAAGCACCTGGGTGAGCCTGCGCGCCACCGCCAGCCCGAGGATTCCCCCGCCCACCACTGCGATTCGCCGGTCGGTCAACTCACCGCTCTCCTCTGGTCGTCGCTGGCTCCACCCGCCCTCACTGGAATCCCGCCTCGCGCAGCGCCGCGAGGGGATCGTCGAGGGCGAGCAGCCCTGCAGCATCTTCGCAGGCCCGACTGCGCCGACGCTCACCCAAGAGGCGCTGGCAGACAAGATGCTCCGCTTCGCGAGCCGCGAGGGCCGACGCGGCCGCACTCGGATCAAGCTCGGTGAACGTGACGTCATGGGCGACGATCGGCGCGATCCAGAGGGGATCGGTTCGCGAGAAGCGGGCGTTGAGGTAGATCATCGGCGCGGCCCCCGACAGATCAGCCGTGGAGTCGACGCCCGTGCGCTCGAATCGCGCGAACCGAACGATTCCGCCGGCTTGAGCGAACGCGCTCAGACGCCGCCGCAGCGCATCATCCACCTCGGTGTTGCACAGCGCCGCGAGCCCTTGGCGCAGCGTTGCCTGATCAGCCGGGCTTCCGGCCACCTGTACGCCGTGCAGGGTCGAGCACGCCCCCTCGTAGGGCACCGGGGACGCGCCCCCGGCATCCAGCGCGCCTACGTCGGCGGTGAGGTCGCCAGCCGGCGGAGGCCGGCGCTGGCTCAGCGGGACCTCCGCAGCGCCGCCGACGATCAGCGCGGCCACGACGGCTGCGAGCGCCAGCGGCACCATCGCGACCGCGAGGATCGCGAACCACCGAGGCAGGAGCTGCTCAGACAGCTCGCCGACGGGAGCGCCGCGCCAGGGGTCTCGCGGATCATCGGGCGGCGGCACCGGCCGCTAGGCCTCCACGCGATAGGTGAAGCGCTCGATCACGGGGTTGGCCAGCAGCTTCGCCGACATCTCAGAGATCACCGCATCGAGGTCGGGCGCATCGTCAACCAGCAGCTCGATGTGCTTGCCCACCCGCACCTGCGCGACTCCGGTGAAGCCCAGCGCCGGCAGCGCACGCTCGATCGCCTGCCCCTGCGGATCGAGGATCTCGTCTTTCAGCATGACGTCGATGTGCACGCGAGGCATCAGACGCCTCCCTGATCAAGCCAGCGGGAGAACGGCTGCTCGGTCAGCAGCTCGTAGGCGGTGACATAGCGCTCGCGAGTGCGGCTGACCACGTCGTCGGGGAGCTGGGGACCTGGCGGGGTCTTGTCCCAGTCCCTGGTCTCGAGCCAGTCCCGGACGTACTGCTTGTCGAAGGAAGGCTGGGATCGCCCGGGCTCGTAGGAATCAGCTGGCCAGAACCGCGACGAGTCGGGCGTCAGAACCTCGTCGATCAGCGTCAGCTCGCCGTCGATGAGACCGAACTCGAACTTCGTGTCGGCCAGGATGATCCCGCGCTTGCGAGCGTAGTCGCGTCCCGCCGAGTACAGCTCGAGCGTTGCGTCCCGGCAGCGGGCCGCGAGGTCGGCGCCGACCACCTCGGCCGCCTGGGAGAACGTGATGTTCTCGTCGTGCCCCTCGTCAGCCTTCGTCGAAGGGGTGAAGATCGGCGCCGGCAGCTCGTCGGACTCGACAAGGCCGGGCGGCAGCTGGACACCGCACACCTCGCCGGCGGCCTGGTACTCCTTCCATCCTGAGCCGGACAGGTAGCCACGGGCCACGCACTCGATGGGGAGCACTTCGGCGCGCCGGCACAGCATCGCGCGACCCTGAAGCTCCTCGGCATGGGCGCGCAGCGGCGCCGGGAAGTCGGCCACGTCCGTGCTGACCCGATGATCGGGCACGATGCCCGCGAGGGTGTCGAGCCAGAACGACGTGAGACCGGTCAGGACTTTGCCCTTGTCCGGTATCGGGGTCGGCAGGATCACATCGAACGCGCTGATGCGATCCGTCGCCACGAGCAGGATGTGCTCGCCGACCGCATAGAGCTCGCGGACCTTGCCGGAGCCGATCCGCTCGACGCCATCGAGTTGAGTCAGATCTGTCATGCGGCCAGGCTACGAGAGCGGCGGCCCCGCGCCCAATCGGCGCGCAGCCGCACGGCGACTTTCCGCACAGAAGGGACCGACCGGAGCGATGATGCAGGTCAAACGAGTCCAGGTCGTAGCCGCCGGCCTTGTCCAAGGCGTGTTCTTCCGTGCCGCGCTGCGCGACGAGGCGCAGCGGCTGGGGGTCACCGGCTGGGTGCGCAACCGCTCAGACGGCCGAGTCGAGGCGGAGCTGCAAGGGCCGGCGCAAGCGGTGGAGGATGCGATCGAGTTCGTGCGACGCGGCCCGGGCAAGGCTGAGATCGCCGAGATGGAAGTTCGGCCGCTGAGCGTGGCCGCCCGCGAAGGCGGGTTCCGCACGCTGCCGGATGCCTGAGGGTCGACCCCCGCGCTCAGACGCAGGCGGTCGTCGTCAGCTCAGACGGCGCTGTCTGCCTTCCGGCGTGCCACGCCTGCACCAGCGGCTGCGGGCAGATGGCCCGACCGCTGGCCGTGGCGATCCCCAGGTGCAGGTGCGGGCCTGTGGAGTTGCCGGAAGACCCGCTGAGGAAGATGAGCTGGCCCGCCGAGACCGACTCGCCCGATGTGACGGTCACCCGTTCGGCATGGCAGTAGGTGTAGCGGTGCCCGTCGTGCCCATCGATCACAACGCCATTGCCGCACCGGCTGGCTGACGAGGTGACTGCGACGACCTGCCCGCCGTGGACCGCGCTCACCGGCGTGCCCACCGGCAGCGGGAGATCCCACGCCGGGTAGTCGTGGTGAAGGCGCGACATGTGCTCAACCGACAGATGTTCGCGGGCCACCGGCAGCGCGTAGCGCGCGGCCGGTGGCAGCAGTGCGGACGAGGAGAATCGAGTCTGGCGCGGCTGCACGTCCGGGTCGTCGGGGGTGCGCAGCGTCACCCGGTCGCCAGGAAAGATCAGATCGGGATCGCCGGAGCGCAGATGCGCCAGGTTGTCGGCGATCACGGTGCGCCAGCGCCTGCGCACGTCCTCGAGCGCAAGCTGGGACGCCGGCCTTCCCAGCTCACCGGCGACGGCATCGGCTGCGATGCTCCACAAGCTCTCCCCGGGCCTGACCTCATGCTCGTCCGATCCCGGCGCGCGCGCAGCCGCAGGGGCCCCGCCCGGCGGGTCGACCGATCCAGCGGGCAGAATGACGGCGCCCGGCCCGGGAGCGATCGCCTGCGAGCGCCCCGCCGGAGACGGGCTCGGCTGCAGGCTCCCCATCTCCTTCCGGCCGCGTGCGTCCGACTCGATCCATCTGGCCGCCAGCGGTTCACTCGACTGCGTCACTTGAGGTGGCGCCGTCCATCCCAGCGGCGGCGGCTCGAGTGCCGCTGCGGGCGCGGCAATGGCCGCCGAGCCAGCCAGCGCAGCCGCCAGCCCTCGGTCGATGATCTTGCGCAGGGCCGGCGGCAGGGACCATTCGACCGCTCGGATGGCGCCGGGCGCGCAGCTCAGCCTCGCCAGCACGTACAGCAGCGTCCCGGCGAGCAGCCAGATCGCGCACCCGAGCGCGACTACGTGCAGGAAGGCCGCGACTGTGTCCGCAGGCGACGTTGACCGCAGCCACCAGTCCACCTCTGCGGCCGGCAGCGCGAGGAGCTGGACCGGGCCGAGCCAGCGCAAGCCGATGAGCGCGGCCGCCAGGCCGACGATAAGCGAACTGAGCTCCAGCGGTCCTCTCAGGCGGCGATTCATGCGGCGATCCAAGCAGCGAAGCCTCCGGCTGACCCAGGAAATCTCTGTGCGGCTGTGGATGGCGGGCGCCTAGGCTGTGCAGGCCACATCAAGGGGAGGCCGGCCATGGCGACTGAGGAGCTGTACGCCACCGATGCATACCTGAGGGAGTTCGAGTCCGCCGTGGTCGAGGCCGATCGCGGCGAAGGCCGCATCGCGCTGGGCCGCACGGCCTTCTATCCGGGGGGAGGCGGTCAGCCCGCCGACGTCGGCGAGCTGGTCTGGGCAGGGGGTCAGGCTGCGGTGGCGCGAGTCAAGAAGGACGGCGCGCTCGTGTGGCACTGGCTCGACGGAGAGACGGACCTGCCCAGCCCTGGCGCCGAGGTCCACGGCCGGCTGGACTGGGATCGTCGGCACAGACTCATGCGCACGCACACCGCGCTGCACATCCTGTGCGGAGTCATCTGGCAGGACTATGGCGTGGCGGTCACAGGCGGGAACATGGAGCCTGGGTCAGGACGTCTCGACTTCGAGCTGGACGCCATGTCCGCCGAGCTGGGGCGAGACGTCGAGCGACGGATCAATGAGGAGATCGCCAAGGCGCGCGAGATCCTCGTCCAGTTCGTCGATCGCTCCCAGGCCGACGCAGATCCCGCACTCATCCGAACGAAGGCCAACCTCATCCCCGCGTCCATCGATCCGTTGCGGGTCATCGACATCGTCGGGCTCGACAAGCAGGCCGACGGCGGGACACATGTCGCGTCGACGGCCGAGGTCGGGACCGTCGAGGTCACCAAGACCGAGTCGAAGGGCAGAGCCAACAAGCGGATCCGCATCGCCGTTCGCGACGCGCCCAGCAGCTGAGGTGATCGACGCCGACGGGCGCGGCGAATCGGCCAGCTACAGATCCAGCGCGTAGCCCTCCAACCGCACGCCGGGGACATGGTCGTGGTCAAGCTTGCGATCGCGCGCAAACCCCATCTCGCGGCACAGCCGGTGCGCGCTGTCCATCTCCACGTGCGTGGTGAGGACGATCCGTTTTCGGCCCTCTTCCCGGGCTCGGTCCGCGCAGTACCGCATCAAGGCCCGCCCCAGCCCTCGATGACGCGCGGAGGGATGCACCGACAGGAGCCGGACGCCGAACTCCTCCTCGCCCTCGTGCGCATCGCGGTAGATCGTGACCGTGCCCAGCGGCTTGCCGTCCACCTCCGCGACGATCGGCTCCGCATTGGCGTGCGAGCCCCGCAGCGTGGCGATGGCCATGGCCACTGAGGACCAGACGTCAGGTGACATGGTGGCCGCGTATTCCGCGTAGGCATCGACGACGATCGCCATCACATCATCGATCTCGTCCTCGCGGGCGGGCCGGATCGTCACGTCCCCGACGTCTGCTTCCATAGCGGCCCCTGTGCTCGCTGGGCGGTGATCACGCTCAGGGTTTCAGGTTGGGCGCCCGTTCCGCAAGTTCAGGAGTCGTCGTCGGAGCGCAGCTTGTCGCGCGCGTCGTCGATCAGCTCCTTCGCCTTGCCTTCCATCTGGTCCTTCTTGCCCTCTCTCTTGAGCCGGTCGTTGTCTGTCAGGTCGCCCACGGCTTCTTTCGCGCGGCCCTTCATCTCGTCTGGGTGTCCCATGTCGGCTGCCTTTCTGCTCATCGCGCGCACTGCGCGCGGGAGGCCGTGCTACCCGCGACAACGATCGGCCAACCCTGGGACGGCGGGAGGCCCGCTTGGCGCGGCGCTGCGCGCCTGGTAGGAAAGCCCTCAGCGAGCGAGCCGATCGGCAGGAGGCCCGTGAATGGCTGGACAGTGGCGGTGGCCGCGCGGCGGCCTCGCCCGATGGGCTCTGGCGCTCGGGCTCATCGCAGTGCTCCCGGCGAGTCGGCTGATCGTTCCGGCCGCCGCGACGGAGCTGGAGACAGCCCAGCGCAGGGAGGCGGCACTGCTCTACAGCGTGCACTGCGCGCAGTGCCACGGCGCCTTCGGGCAGGGAGCGCAGGTTCCAGGGACGACGCGGCGGGCGCCGTCGATCGACCAAGTCCCCGTCGCGCTGCTCGACCTGGTGCTTCAGACGGGCCGAATGCCGCCCGCCGGAGACCCGTGGGACAGCCGACGGCGCACCCACGTGCTCGACCAGAGCGAGCGAGACCTGCTGATCGCCTACCTTCGAGCGGAGTTCGACCTGCCGGGAGAGATCCCGGAACCGCCCGAAGGCAACGCAGCTGCCGGTCGGCTGGTGTTCGAGGTGAACTGCGCGGCGTGCCACGGCTCGGTCGGCGGCGGAGGAGTCGCGGGCGGCGGGGCGTTCACGCCTCGCATCAACGCCTACGACGCGGTGACGCTGGCTGAGGCCATCCGCACGGGCCCGTTCGAGATGCCCTCGTTCGCTGCAGGGCAGATATCTGACCAGCAGATCGGGGATGTGGCGGCCTTCCTGCGACAGATCGAGGAAGAGCAGGGGACCCTTGTGCTCGGGCTCGTCGAGCTCAACCCGGTGTTCGCGTCGGCGTTCGCCGGGCTGCTGACGCTGGTGGTGGTCCTTTCACTGCTGTGGATCGCTGGCCGACCCGCCGATTTCCCCGACCGAGAGACCACGGAGGAGGAATGACCCCAGTCGGAGGACAGCCCGCCGGCCACGATGACGGCCGTCCGCGCGTGATCGCCGAGCGCCCGCCTGCTGGAAGTCAGGTGAACGACGCGCTGATCATCGGGGCCTCCGCAGTTGCAGGGCTGGGCGGGGTGGTCTTCGGCGTCGCGCTGCTGGCCGGCGCGCCCCTGGCGATCTACGGCGGTGCGCTCGCCATCAGCCTTCTGGCCCTGGCTGGAGCGGTTCGCCGATATTTCGCCGGTCGCTTCCCCGACGTCGAGGCAATCGAGCCGCGTGCTGAGTTGGGCGACGCGGAGCCCGCGGAGGCGATCGCGGTCGTGGAGGCGGTGGGCCGCCGGCCGCTGCTGGCCCGCATGCTCCTTGGGGCCGCTGCGCTCATCGGGCTCGGGCTTGCCGCGCCCGTGGCCGTGCTCGGGCCGTCGCCCGGCCAGGCGCTGCGGCGAACGGCGTGGCGGCGCGGGATGCGTCTGGTGACCACCGACGGCCAGCCGATCCGGCCCGACGACGTGGCGTCGGGCGGTGTCGCCAGCGTGTGGCCCGAAGGCGAGATCTTCACTGAGACCGCCGCGGTGATCCTCGTGCGGGTGACGCCGGGAAGCGCGCAGCCCCCGACGGTCCTCGAATGGGTCGTCGACGACTCGCTGATCGCCTACTCGAAGGTGTGCACGCACGCGGGCTGCCCAGTGGCGCTGTTCCGCGAGGAGGACAGCGCCCTGTTCTGTCCGTGCCATCAGTCGACGTTCGACACGACTCGCGGCGCGGCGCCGACCTTCGGGCCGGCGGCGCGCGCGCTCCCTCAGCTGCCGATGGGCGTGGACGCCGACGGCTTCCTCATCGCGCTCGACGACTTCCGGGCCCAGGTCGGCCCCGCGTTCGGATGAGTCGATGACGCCGCTGTTCGCCCTGCTGCTCTCCACGCTGGATGAACGGCTGCGGCTGCGCCAGCCCGCCCGCAAGACCCTGAACAAGGTGTTCCCCCACCACTGGTCGTTCCTGCTGGGCGAGGTCGCGCTGTTCTCACTCGTGATGCTGGTCCTGACCGGGATCTTCCTGACCATGTTCTACCGGCCATCCACGGATCTCGTCGTCTACACAGGGTCGTCCGCCCTCTATCACGGCCAGAGCCTGCCGGCCGCGTTCGAGTCGATCGTCCGGCTCACCTACGACGTGAACGGAGGGCTGCTGTTCCGGCGGATCCACCGGGGAGCCGCGCATCTGTTCATCGCCAGCATCATCCTGCATCTGCTGCGCGTCGTCCTCACCGGCGCCTTCCGGCGGCCGCGCGAGCTCAACTATCACCTCGGCCTCGTGCTGCTGCTGCTCGCCTTCGCCCTCGGCTTCACCGGGTACTCGCTGCCCTTCGACTCCCTCGCCGGGACGGGGATCCGCGTGGCCTACTCCGAGCTGCTGAGCTTCCCGCTGGTGGGAGACCGCCTCGCGTTCTGGATCTTCGGCGGCCCGTTCCCGACCGGCGACGTCATTCCCCGGTTCTTCGTGTTCCACGTGCTGCTGCTGCCGGCGATCATCGGCCTGCTCATCGCCGGACATCTGGGGATCGTGGCCCGCCAGCGCCACACGCAGTTCCCCCGGTTCGGCATCGACGGGCACCGCTGGGTGTACGGCAAGCCGCTATGGCCCTGGCAGTTCGCCGAATCCACCACACTGGTGCTGTGGCTCGGCGGCGTGCTGGCGGCCAGCGCGCTGCTGGTCCCATGGGCCGACGTGACGCTGCTCGGCCCGTACCGGCCCGGGATCGTCGGCAACAACGCGCAGCCCGACTGGTACCTGTTCTGGGTCGAGGGGGCGCTGCGCATCTTCCCTCCCCTCGAATGGGATCTGCCCGGGGTGACAATCGCCGGCACATTCGTGGCAGGCGTGCTCCTCCCCGGGATCGTGGTCGCAGGGCTGGCGGCATATCCGTTCATCGAGCGCAAGGTCTACGACCTGCGCGGGGACTGGCATGTGCTGTCCAACCCCCTCGAGATCCCATTGCGCGCGGGCGCGGCCATGGGCTTCTTCAGCTTTCTCCTGGTGCTGTCCGCCGCAGCGACCAACGACATCCTGTCGCTGATGACGGGCATCCCGGTCGAGACCATCACGGTCATATTCCGCGTCGCGGCCCTTGCCGTCCCCACGGCGTTGACCGTCGCCGTCGTCGCCTACAGCCGGCGGCGGCTGCGAGCGCGCGGCCTGGAGGTCGGCTCCTCGGAGGCCGGGCCGCGCCGCGCCGGCGACCCCGCGCCGTAGCGTGCCGGCCGCGTCGCGTCGCCGGGAGGCCGACGCATCTCGACCGGTACGATTGGGCGCGCTCCCCGCAGGCAATGGCTGCGGGGTCGGCTGACTCGGAGGAACGACCAGTGCCTGATCTCGTGTTGTACGGCGGCTTCGCGGTCGTGGTCGCCGCGCTGCTGGCCGTGGACCTGTTTGTCGTGCACCGGGAGAGCCACGCGGTCTCGGTCAAGGAGGCGGCGACCTGGTCGGGCATCTGGATCGGAGTGGCGATCCTGTTCGGGCTGCTGGTCCCCAGGCTGCACGGTGACGGCGGGACCGAGCCGATGATCCAGTACTTCACCGGCTACGTGATCGAAAAGTCTCTGTCGGTCGACAACGTGTTCCTGTTCATCCTGATCTTCCAGACCTTCGCCGTCCCCCGGGAGCTCCAGCATCGCGTGCTGTTCTACGGCGTGCTCGGGGCGATCATCATGCGGACCATTCTCATCTTCACGGGCGTCGCGCTGATCGAGCGGTTCGAGTGGCTGCTGTATCTGTTCGGCGCCTTCCTGATCTACGTCGCCGTCAAGACGTGGCTGCACCGCGAGGAGTCGGAGAACATCGCCGACTCCAACATCATGAAGCTCATCCGACGCGTGCTGCCAACCACGGATGACTATCGCGGGCAGCGATTCCTGATCCGGGAGAATGGGCGCCTGCTGGCCACGCCCATGCTGGTGGTCCTCATCCTCGTCGAGTTCACCGACCTGATCTTCGCGGTCGACTCGATCCCGGCGGTATTCGCGATCACTCGCGACCCCTTCATCGTCCTGACATCGAACGTGTTCGCGATCCTCGGCCTGCGCGCGCTGTACTTCCTGCTCGCGGGAGTCGCCGCGCGGCTGCACTACCTCAAAGCCGGGCTGGCCGTGATCCTGGGGTACGTGGGAGTCAAGCTGTTCACCGAGAACATCGACGGGTTCCCGCATCCCAGCCCGCTGCAGAGCCTGGGAGTCATCGTCCTCATCCTCGCCGTCGTCATCGTCATGAGCCTGCGACGTCCAGTCGAGCCCGGCGAGGAGGTGCCCAGCGGCGTCCTCCCGTTCGGCGGCGAGCACCGCGCGCCGACCACTGTGAGCGACAGCCCTCCCCCGGAACGCTGACGACCCTCAGTCCTCCCTCAGTCCTCGCCGGCGTCCGGATCGGCTTCCTCGGTCGGCGTCGGGCTGACGGTGGGAGTCGCCGTCGGGGTGATGATCGGCTCGGGCGTCTTCGTGGGCGCCGGCTCGCTGACGGTCACGGTGGGCGTGGGCGTCGGGGTGCTGCTCGGCGTCGGCGTGGGCGTGGGCGTCTCGGTGGGCGACGGCGACACGCAGACCTCCCGCGGCGCGGCGGGGTCGTCGGGCGGCGTGGGCAGCGGCGACGGCGTCTGCCCCTCTGCGCACACGACCGGGGTCGGCGTCGCGACGGGACTCGGGCGAACGACCTTCAGCCCGCCCTCAGGGGCCGGGAAGTCCAATGGCTCCACGCCGGCAAGGGCGGTGGCCATGAACGAGCCCCACAGCTGCGCTGGCAGGTCGCCCCCGGTCGGCTCGCCCTCCATGCGCGCGCGGTCATCGCGGTGACCCATCCACACGACGGCGGTCAGGTGCGGCGTGTACCCGGCGAACCATGCGTCGCCGTAATCCTGAGTGGTGCCGGTCTTGCCCGCGGCCGGCCTCCCGATGTCGGCGGACGCGCCGGTCCCGGACGTCAGAACGCCGCGCAGGACGTCGCTCACCGTGTAGGCGACCTGCTCGGAGAACGCGCGGCGCCCCTGCGTCTGAGCGGTGTGCAGCACGCGGTCGCCCTCGCGGATCTCCAGGACCGTGATGGGCTCGCGAGCGACGCCGCCGGAGGCGAAGGTGTTATAGGCGCCAGCGAGGCCGAGAGGGGTCACCTCCTGAGCCCCGAGCACGAGTGAGTACTCCGGGCGCAGATCCCGGCCGATGCCTGCGCGCCCGGCGATGTCGACGATGCGCTGCGGGGTCACCTGCTCGGCGACCTGCGCGTAGACGGTGTTCACCGACCGCCAGGTGGCCTCGCGCAGGCTGAGCTCCGGGTAGCCGGCGCCGCCGTAGTTGTGCACCTCATAGTCGGCGCCGTTGTCGCCCTCCGGGATGACGTGCGTCGCGGGCGCCGTGAAGTAGCTCTCGGGCGAGCGCCCCATCTCAACCCACGCGGCCAGCGCGAACGGCTTGAACGTCGAGCCGGGCTGACGGCCGCTGCCCTCAGCGAGGTTGAGCTGGTCGTTTGCGTAGTCGGGCCCTCCGACCAGCGCTCTGATTCCCCCCGTGCCCGGGTCGAGGGCCACCAGCGCACCGGTGGTGGGCGCGGCGACTCCGGCGAAGTGCTCGCGGTACGCAGACTCCGCGAAGCGCTGAATCCCGAGGTCGAGCGTGGTGGTGACCGTCAGCCCCCGATAGATCCGGTCGTCCGGGATGAGCTGGCTCAGCCGGCGCTCGACCATCGCCAGGAAGAACGGCGACTCCTTGATCTGCACGCTGCGCTTGGCCACGGTCGCCGGCGGGTCGGCGGCGAGACGGCCGGCCTCGCCGGCGTCCATCCAGCTGTTGAGCGCCATGCGCTCCAGCACGTAGCGGTACCGCTCATGGGCCCGGCCGGGATTGTCCGCCGGGTCCCAGGCCGAAGGTGCGGGGATGATGCCGGCGATCTGCGCGGCCTGGGCGGG
>DATKBU010000078.1:0-2225 GCA_035513815.1 Egibacteraceae bacterium | reverse complement strand
TGCACAAGCCAGACCTGTCCGACGCCTTCGACCCGCGCCCAGCGGTCGATCTCGACGATCATGGTCTGGACTAGCCGCGACAATCCCTCGACCGAACCCGGCAGTGGATGAACGGCATCTGCTCGCCGCCCGTCCGCTTCGAGCCGGGCCGCGACGCGTGCGCCGATGACGCCCAACACCATGGGCCGACCGTCCATCCGGGACTGGGCAAAGCGGGTGATCTTGTCGTTGTAGCCCCCGCAAAGGCCACGATCCGAGCCGATCACGATCAGGGCCTCGCGCCCGGTCCCGCTGTCGGCCCCTGGCAGGGGCAGGCCCGCCTGCCGACGCTGGCGCAAGAGCGCCATCAGACCCAGCTCGACGGTGCGTGCATAATCCGCCATCGCCGCTTCGGCGTGTTCGTATTGCCGGATGCTGACCGAGGACAGCGCCTTCATCGTGCGCACGATGGACTGAATGTCACCCGTGGTCTCGAGTGCGTCGGACAGACTTTCAAGCGTCTCCATCGCTCGCCCCTGTCTGCGCCCCGGCGAGAGCGCCCTGCATCGCCTCGATCAGGGCCGCGCGGTCTTCGTCGTCCAGCTTCGCACCCTCGGCGATCCGGTCGCAGATCTCGGGGGCCTGCGCACGCACGGCCTCTCGGACCGTCTGCTCCGCCTCTGCCACGGCGTCCGGCTCCAGTTCGTCAAAGAGACCTTCCGTCGCCGCGAGAAGGGCTGCGATCTGCTCGGGCACGTCGATATGGTCGTGCTCGCGCTGCTTGAGCACCTCGCGCACGCGCAGTCCGCGGGTAAGCTTGCGGCGGGTCTCGGCGTCGAGCTGCGTCCCGAAGCGGGCAAAGGTCTCCAGCTCCTCGAACTGCGCATACATCAGCCGTAGGTTGCCGGCGACGGCGCGGAAAGCGGGCAGCTGCACCTTGCCGCCCACGCGGCTTACCGAGGTGCCGATGTCGATGGCCGGAAGATGCCCCTTTTCGAAGAGGGAGGGTGACAAATAGACCTGCCCGTCGGTTATCGAGATGAGGTTGGTGGGGATGTAGGCGGAAATGTTCTGCGCCTGCGTCTCGACCACCGGCAAGGCGGTGAGCGAGCCGCCGCCATGTTCCTCGCGCAGTTGGGTGGCGCGTTCCAGCAGGCGAGAATGGATGTAGAAGATGTCGCCCGGATAGGCCTCGCGCCCCGGCGGGCGGCGCAGCAGGAGCGACAGCTCGCGGTAGGCGCGGGCGTGGCGGGTCAGGTCGTCGTAGACGATCAGCACGTCGCGCCCCTCGGCCATGAAGTGCTCGGCCATGGATGTCGCGGCGTAGGGGGCGACGAATTGCAGCCCCGGCGCATCCTCGCCGCTGGCCACGACGACGATGGTGCGGTCCATCGCGCCCCCGTCGCGCAGGCTCTGGATGACGCGCGCCACGGCCGACGCGCGCTGGCCGATGGCGCAGTAGATCGCGAGGACGCCGCTGTCGCGCTGGTTGAGGATCGCATCGACGGCGATGGCGGTCTTGCCGGTCTGCCGGTCACCGAGGATCAGCTCGCGCTGCCCGCGGCCGATGGGGATCGCGGCATCGACGGCCTTGATCCCGGTCTGCAGCGGCACCTGCACCGGGGCGCGGTGCATGATGGGTGGCGCCGGCTGCTCGATGGGCAGGAACTCCTGAGCGTCGATGGGGCTCCCTCCGTCGAGCGGGCGGCCGAGCGGATCCACCACCCGGCCGATCAGCCCCGCGCCGACCGGCACATCGACGACCCGGCCGGTGCGGCGCACGGGGTCTCCGGGGCGCAGGCGCTCGGTCTCGCCCAGAACGATGACGCCCGCGCGATCCTCGCTTAGGTTCGAGGCGATCCCCATCACGCCACCCGAAAAGCTCAGCAGCTCGTCGGCGCGCAGGTCGGTGAAGCCAGCCACCTCTGCAACGCCGCTGCCCACCGACAGGACATGGGCGATCTCGGCGGTCTCGACGGCGGGGCGGACCCGCGCCAGCGCGTCCTCGAGCGGGGCGAAGAGATCGTCGTGCAGATCGTCGAACATCATCGCGCCCCCTCAGCCGGTGGCCGGCACGCCGCCGGGGCGCCGGCCGCCGCCGCCCTCGATCACCTCGTCGAGTGTCGTCTCGAGACGGTGGAGGAACCGCGTGGCGGACCATTCGACCGTCTGCTCGCCGATGGTCAGGCGGATGCCCAGGAGCAGATCGCCGTCCTCGCGATACTCGATCTCGATATCGCGTGCGA
>DATKBU010000077.1:0-4343 GCA_035513815.1 Egibacteraceae bacterium | reverse complement strand
CCTCCTCGACGCCGAGCGCATCGCGGACGACCACGAGGTCGTGGTCGTCGTCGCCAGCTCCACCGGCTGGGCCACCGCACTGGCCGCCTCCGGCGCGCTCGGGTTCGACGACTCCTTCCGGCTGGTGCAGGAGATGGCGCTTCTGGCCGAGGCCGCGCTGCCCGACGGCTCCCCGCCCGGCGAGCTCATCCACCTGCTCACCGATGAGGCCTGGCGCGTCGACGAGGCTCGCGCCGAAGCGCTCGGCGAGGCGATGGCGGCAACCGATGGCCAGGCGCACCGCACCCTGGAGCTGGGGCCGTACGTGGTGGTGGGAGGCAGCCGCGAGGCAGTGGATCGCCTGGGCGCAGCGCTCCCCCCGGTCGCCTCCAACGGCCGGAAGTTCCCGCTGCGCCTGGCCATGGCCGAGACGTGGCACACACCCCTGCGCCAGCCGGCACTGGCGGCGCTGGCCGAACGTCTGGGCGACCTGGCCTGGGAGGAGCCGAACGTGACGCTGATCGATGGCCGCGGCGCGCGATTCACGCCCTCAGCCACGGATCCGGGCGCGCTGGCCGCGTACACGCTGGGCGATCACGTCACCACGCCGTACGACTTCACCGCCGGCTTCCGCGCCGCCCTTCGCGAGTACGCGCCCGATGCGGTCCTGCTGCCAGGTCCGGGTAGCTCGCTCGGCGCCGCCTGCGCGCAGCTGATCGTGAGCGAGGGGTATCGCGGCATCCGCAGCCGCGAGGAGTTCGAGACCTCGCAGGGCGGCGCCAGCCCGATCCTGCTCTCCATGCGCCGATGATCGAGCGCGACTTCGCGCTGCGCGGGCGAGCGTGGGGCGATGGCGCCAAATCGGCGCTGGATCAGGTCCGCGCCCTGGTCATGGCCCCGCGCAGCATCGCCGCCATCTAGATCAGCGCCAGCGTGGCCTTCAGCCGGCAACCTTGATCGGTCCATGAGTTGCCTGGACGCAGTAGCGTGGGCGCATGCGGACGTCCTTCGTCGGCCGGGAGGTGGAGCTTACCTCGCTGCGTGACGTCATCAAGAGATCGCGCGCCGGGCCGGGACCGGCGAGCGCGCTGGTGACGGGCCTGCCGGGCAGCGGCAAGAGCCGGCTGCTGCACGAGGCACTGCTGGGTGCCGGTGGAGGCTGCCGCCTGTCGATCACCGGCTACGAGCCGGAGCTGGCAGTCCCGCTTGCCGCCGCCCGGGATCTGATTCGGACGCTGGGCGAGATGGGCGCCCATGGAGATCGGCTTGCCGATCTCGCCTTTGGCGAGGGCGCCGACGACCAGGCGTCGCCCCCTCTCCGCCTGTTCGAGGCAGCGTACCGCTGCCTTCAAGATGCCGCGCCGGCAACCTTGACCATCGACGATCTCCAGTGGGTGGACGAGCTGTCGCTAGCGCTCGTCAGCTATCTGCTGAGGGCCGCACAGTCCGATCGCACGCCGCTCGCACTGCTGGCCACGGGCCGGCCCAGCGCCAATGTGGGAACTCTGCGCGGATCGCTGTCCCAGGTGCTGGCGGATGACGAGCTCAGGACAGAGATCGAGCTGCGACCGCTTACACAGGCCGCGGGGGTGACGCTGGTCCAGTCGCTCGCGCCCTCGACGCCGTCCGACGAGGCGGCGCGCATCTGGACCGCGGCCTCCGGTTCGCCCTTCTGGATCGAGGCGCTCGCCACCGAGGGAGAGACAGTGGGCGCTGACCTGACGCGCAGGATGCACCAACTCAGTGACGATGCAGCCAGCACGCTGCGGGCACTCGCGGTGGTGGGCCGTCCGTCCGAACCGATGGAGCTCGCGCAACTGCTGTCCTGGCCACATGCGCGGGTCGAAGACGCGGCGGGCGAGCTGGTCAACCGCGGCCTGGCGCTGGCGCGCGACGGCCGGATCGAGATCTCGCACGACCTGATCCGCGAAGCAGCCGCTCGTGACCTGCCGGTTGAGGCCGGTCGGCGGTTGCACGCGCTCCTCGCCGACCATCTGCGAATGTCAGCCGCCGGAGACGTGCGGCGCCTGCGTGAGGCACTCGATCATGCCCGCCTGGCCGGCCGGCCCGTGCTCGATCTTGCCGTCGAGCTGGCCGGCGCGCCGCAGCGTCGCCTGCTCGGCGCCGGCGGCGTCACGGAGTTGGGGAAGATCGCCGAGCGCGCCGACCCTCTCGACCCGGATCGCCAACGGCTGGAGCTGAGGCTGGCAGAGCTCGCGAGCGAGCTGGGAGAGCGACCCCTTGAGCTCGAGCGGTGGCTGGTGGTCGCCGAGGGCCATGCCGACGCCTCGATACGGGGCCACGCCCTGGCCGCCGCGGCGAAGGCCGCGTATCGCCTGGGTTCGCGAGAGCAGGCGGCACAACTGGTGGCGCGTGCGCGCGCCCTGAAGTTGGCGGATGAGGCCCTCGAGATCACGCTCGATGCGCGGGAGTCCGAAATCCTCCGTTGGTTCGACTTTCGCCTCCCCGAGGCGCGCACGCTCACGTCGCGTGCCATGACCCGAGCTCGGCGCATGGTTGCGAGGGCGGGCACCACCCGCGCGCCGCTCGATCCCCCGGTGCGGCGGGCATATCTCGAGGCGCTCCAGGCGGCCTGGAACCTGGCACTTCAGGACGATGAGGAAGACGAATTGGTACGCCTGGCGGAAGAGACCGCCGAGGTTGCCGATGGCGAGCTGGACCGCATGGAGGCCCAGCTGTTGCTGACATCGGCCTATCGTCGATCCGGGCGGACCGATGACGCCGAGCGGCTGGCCCGCGCCGTCAGCGAGCGGTCAAGAGAGCGGCTGTTTCCATCCGTCACGGTCAGCGCCGGCTTTCATCTCGCCACCGCCCTCTACACCCTCGGCCGGCTGAAGGAAGCCGAGGGTATCGCTGCGGACACGGAGAGATTGAGCGAGCGCATCGGCGAGGCCGGGCGCTCTCGGTCGGAGATTCGCGGCCTGCGAACGGCGATCGGGGTCGGCCGCGGTGACTGGCGGGCGGGCATCGTACAGCTGCGAACCGTGGCCGAGGCTGAAGACGATCCGCACTACCGGCTCGGCCGCCACCAGGACATCGCGATCTGGCTCTCCCGTCTGGCCGGCGCCGACGCCGCCGACGAGGTCCGGTCTCGACTTGCGGCAGCTGCCCGCGATCTGGACACCGTCGGCTGTCCGCGCTGCCGCCAGGAGCTGGCGCTCAAGAGTGCCGAGGCGCTGGCACGCATCGGTGACGCCAAGGCGGCCACGCACGCCGTGGTATCGCACGTGGGGGCCCGCACGCGACACGGCCGGGAGGCGAGGCCGTTCCTGATGCAGGCGCTGGGGTCATTGGCCGTGGCCCGGGGCCAGCGGGCGCGCGCGGCGGTGATCCTGTCGCGCCTGAGCGAGCGCCTGACCCGCCATGGACGGCATCGTGAGGCGCTGTGGGCGGATCTCGACCTCGCTGAGGCCTGCGCCCCGGCCGACCGCGATCGGGCGGTCGCGATCTATCGGTCCGTGGCCGAACGAGCGGGCCGAGGGGGCGTCACCACCGACCTGCATCTCGCGCAGCAGCGGCTGCGGGACTTGGGCGCCCGTTCAGTCCCTCCCCGCTCAGGCTCTGGGCCATGGGGTCTCAGTCGCCGCGAGCTGGAGGTCGCCCGACTGGCGGCATCGGGATCGAGCAATCCAGAGATTGCGGCGACCCTGTTCGTCTCGCGCAAGACGGTCGAACGCCACGTCTCGGCCGTCCTCGCAAAGGTGGGCGCGCGCAACCGAACGGAGCTCGCCGCCCGCCTGGCCTCCTCCGCGGGCGCTGCCGACGACCCCCAGAAATGAGGGAGCTGCCGGATACCGGCGAGAGAGCGCGCGTCGGATAGTCGCTGCCAGGTGCCGGCGAGAATCGCCGGCCGACAGCGGAGGGTCTCGCGTGGCGACGGTCGCCTTCCTCGTAACTGGAGATCCCGCGGATCTCGCGCTCGGATCTGCCGTGGCAGAGCAACTCGCGCGGTTGGGCGTGACCAGCATCGCCCTATTTCGCGACCGGGAGACCGTGTGTGTCGTCCTCGAAGGATGGGCGTTCGACGCGTCCACCTCGACCGATACGGCCAGGGCCGCCATCGGGGACGGCATGAGCCTCCGCACCCTTCGCCCAGTGATGCAGACGGCGCTGCGCGCCGCAATAGAGGAGAGCTGACGATGTCCCATCCATCCCACCATGGCAGCCGCACGCTCGTCGCGCTGATGCTTGCCGGTTGCCTTGCCGCCATGGGCGCGGCGAGTGTCTCGGCGCATCCGCATACCGCCAAGGGCCAGGTCATCGCGAACGGCCAGAATCACCCGCCATTCGTGGGCGGAACCTCCTGCGAGGAGTTCGGCCCCTCCGACCCGGCGTGGTACGGC
>DATKBU010000076.1:0-4519 GCA_035513815.1 Egibacteraceae bacterium | reverse complement strand
AGGAGCAGATACATCTCCTCGCCTTCCGCGCCCTGCTCGACCAGGGTGTCGCCAGCGGCCAGGGCGCGTTTGGCCGGCTTGGCGCCCCCGCGCATGATCGTGGTCGACAGCTCGCGCTCCAGTGCGCTCTCCACCTCGGTGATCAGCGCGGGCGAGTCGGTGTCGCCCCACGGGCTGTTGTCACCGAAGCTCTCGAGGGACCACTTCGCAAAGTCCGTCAGCCCTGACTTCGCGGCGAGTTTGCCCTCCGCGTCGTAGATCCAGTGGCGCGGGAACGGGCTGGCGCCGAGCACCTCGTGCTCGGCGCGGCCGTCGGCATGGACCGTCAGCGACAGCGTGGTCCACACAGTCGGCGCGGAGAACTGCAGGAACGGGGGGCGGCTGACGCGCCGCGGCATCGGCGCGCCGGTGCGCCCTCCGACGGTCTGCACGAAGCGCACCGAGCTGTCGGTCACCTCCGGCTCCCGATGAAGCTCAGGGAACCCGACGGCGGCGAATGTGACGCCCTTGGGGCCGAGCCGGATGGTGGTCGAGCCGATCACGAGGCCGCCCGCCTGGCCGTAGCTGGCGATCCGCCCGTCGCTCACCTCGATCCAGCCCTCGAGCCGGTTAGCGAAGCGGAACCGGTCGTCGGCCCGAAGCTGGTCGAGGTCGTCGATCACATCGGGCAGAGGGGCGTCGTAGTGCGACATCCCGAGCTCGAACGGCAGTTTCATGGCGCCTGGGATCGCCTCCGAGGGGATCCAGGACACGGACGTGACGGAGGACTCAATTCGCATGGCGGCTTCCTTCCTGGTCGGTGTGCTCTCTGCGATGTCCCTGCGACAGCTCGACCAGCGCGTCCCGGTCGATCTGGTCTGCATCGGCGACGGCCACGCGCGCGGGCGTCACCGCCCGCAGCGTTGCGGTGCGGGCCCCGCCTTCCAGAATCGCCCGCTCGCCCACCACCGCGCCCGGTCCCACCTCCGCCAGCGCCTGCCCGTCGACCTCGACCGCTAGGACCCCGTCGAGCAGCAGGTACAGACCCTCGCCCGCGACCCCTTGCTCCGTCAGCGTCTGGCCGGGTTCCAGCTTCTCACGCCTCGGCTTGGCGCCGCCGCGCATGATCGTGGTCGACAACTGGCGCTCCAGCGCCGTCTCGACCGCGGTGACCATCGCGGGCGAGTCGACGTCGCCCCACGGGCTGCGATCGCCGAACCATTCCAGCGACCACTCCTTGAAGTCAATCAGCCCGCTCTTGGAGACAACCCGTCCGTCGCCGTCGTAGATCCAGTGGCGCGGGAACGGGCTGGCCCCGGCCAGCTCGCGCTCGACCCGGCCGTCGGCGTGCAGCGTCAGTGCCAAGGTCGTCCACACGTTGGGTCCCACGATCTGGACGAACGGCGGGCGACTCACACGGCGCGGGGCGGGAACGCCGGGCCGCGCGCCGACCGTCTGGGTGAACCGCACCGAGGTGTCAAAGACCTCGGGGGCGCCGCGCAGCTCGGGGAAGATGACCGGCGCGAAGCTCAGACCGGCGGGGCCGAGGCGCATCACCGTCTCCGAGACCAGCCCGCCTCCGCCTTGGCCGTAGGCGGAGACGCGGTCGCCGTCGACATCGATCCATGCGGTCAGCCGGTTGGCGAAGCGGAAGCGGCCTTCGGCGTGCAGCGCCTCCAGGTCGTCGATCCTCTCGGGCGGAGGGTCGTCGTAGTGGCCGATTCCCAGCTCGAACGGCAGCTTGGTGTAGCCGCTGATCGCGTCCGACGGGATCCACGACAGCGACGTCACCGATGATTCGATGCGCATGGCGACCTCCTTGCCTCCCCCAGCGCTCCACCGCAGCATCAGGCCAGGCGCAGGTCGCCGTCCAGGGGGTGTGCCCGTCTGATCGAGGGTTGCTGGCACCACCGTCAAGATGGGTGACGACCCCCTCGACCGGGGGATACCGCGAACCGATCATGCCCACAGCACCCCGAAGTCTGCCGAGGACCGCCCAATGACTGCTCCCGAAGAGACGCTCTCCGCCGCGACCGGCGGCGCCGGCGCCCGCCGGGCGACGTTCAATGGCCTCGCCGCGGTGATCGGGCTGCTGGCCGGCGCGCTTGCGATCCTGTCTCTTGCCGGGTCGCTCGCTGAAGAACGGCTCGTGCATCGCATCCACGACGCGGCGCCGGGACTGCTATTCCTCTTCATCATCGCCGCCGCCTGTGCAGGCCTGCTCGGCGCACGGCGCTACAGCGTCGCCGCGATCCACCAGCTGATCGTGGGCGTCGCCGGAATGTCCATCGGCACGGCCCTCGGGGGCAGCGGCGGGCCGATCATCATCGTGGTCGTCGCACTCGTCCTGGCGCTCGCCGTTCTGCACCCGCTGCGGGCGGAGATCCTCACTGCGCCCCGGCGCCCGAGCCCGCTCATGACCGCCATCGCGCTGGGCGTAGCGCTGCCGCTGGGGTGGTACGGCGTACAGCAGGCTTCGCAGCAGCGCTTTCAGCCCCCGACCAACCCGCATGCGGCAGAGGCCCACTACGCGGTCATGGCCGGGACGGCGCTGGCGTTCGCGCTGGTGGCGCTCATGGCCGCGAGTCGGCCGGACGGCTGGAGGCTGCCGGCGTGGTCCGCCGGACTGGGAGTCGCCGCCCTCGGCGCGCTGTCGGTGGCCACTCCGAATCTGGCCGGCAGCTTCGGCGCCGCCTGGGGCGTCGCGGCGATCACCGGCGGCGCAGCCCTGATCGTGGCCGCCGAGGTCGAGGCCCGCAGACCCGCCCCCCAGGGCCGCGCCATTGAAGCCGAGACCGAACCCGCATTCGACCGAGCGAACTGAGGCCGACCATGGACACAGTGCGCCATCCACGGATCTCGGTCTTCCTCGCCGATGACAACTTGATCGTGCGCGAAGGGGTGCGCGCGCTGCTGTCGATGGAGGAGGACCTGGAGATCGTCGGCACGGCAGCCGACTACGACGAGCTCATCCAGGGCGCCGAGGATGCCGCGCCGCAGGTGATCGTCACCGACATCCGGATGCCGCCCACCTTCCAGCGCGAAGGCATCGAGGCGGCCAAGGAGGCGCGCAAGCGCCATCCCGGCACCGGCATCGTGATCCTGTCGCAGTACGACGATCCCGAGTACGCCGTGTCGCTGCTCAGCGAGGGCGCGGCCGGCTACGCCTATCTGCTGAAGGACCGGATCGCGGAGGGGGACCAGCTGGCCCGCGCGATCCGAGAAGTCGCATCGGGCGGATCGGTGCTCGACCCGAAGATCGTCCAGGCGCTCGTGCAGCCGGTGACGGGCGACGGGGATCTCAGCGCGACCGATGAGGCATTGCTGCGCATGGTCGCCGAAGGCAAGCCGATCAAAGCCATCGCCGTGGGCCTGCAGACCACCGCCGCCGATGTCGCCGATTCCATCGAAAAGCTGTTCATGCAGCTGGCTCAGGGGATCAGCGCCGGCAACGCCGGCAGCGTCGACCGCCTGCGCCTGCTGCATCAGGCGATCGTCGATCGCGAAGAGCAGGGCGAGCGCCTCAGCCGGCTGCTGCCAGGCGGCATCGCCGACAAGCTGCGGGCGGAGGGGCGCCGCATCGGTGAGACGGAGAAGCTCGAAGTCACCGTGCTGATGTCCGACATCCGCGGCTATTCCTCGATCGCCGAGCGCACTGACTCCAGCGTGCTGGCTGGCCAGCTCAACACGCACCGCGGCGAGATGAACCGCGCGCTGCTCAATGCCGGCGGAACAGTGATGCAGTTCGTCGGCGACGCCGTCATGGGCGTGTTCGGCGCGCCCGTGCCCCAGGCGGCTCACGCCGACCACGCCGTGGAGGCGGCGCTGGCGATGCATACGGCGCAGGCCGAGGTCAACGCCCGCTGGGAGGCCGAGGGCCTGGAGCCGTTCGGCCTGGGCATCGGGCTGTCCACTGGCGAGGTCGCCGCGGCGCTGCTCGGGTCCGAGGAGCGACTGGAGTATTCGCTGGTCGGCGACACCGTGAACTTGACCCAGCGGATCCAGCAGTTCGCCGAGCCCGGCGAGACGGTGGTGACCGAGGCAACATATATGGCATTGACGACGCGGCTCCCCGCGGAGCCGCTGCCGCCGCAGCTTGTCAAGGGACGGCAGGCGCCCGTCTCGGCATTCCGGCTCCAAGGCCAGCCGTGACGCCGCGCGGGATCGGGCCGCCGAGGGGCGGCTCCTTGAGGGGGGACCTCATGATTGTTGACAGTGCTTGTTCGAGCGGCAGTTCGCCCCTTGACGCGACCCGGGCGCCGCAGGATGTAGCCTCGGCGGCAGGGCGAGCTACGGCCCTATCCGCGCGCGGACCATCTCGTCGCTACACGATTCGGGCCGCGGCTGTCGCGATCGGCCTCGGAGCGCTCGCCCTGGCGGTCAGCGCGTGCTCCGGTGCCGGGAGCGCCGGCGGCCCGCAGACCCGCCAGGTGCTCGTCGACTACGTACACGACGAGGTCGCGAGCTCCTTCCTGATGTACTTCCCGCGCAACGTCACGGTGCACGCCGGCGACACGGTCGACTTCCGCCAGGCCTGGAC
>DATKBU010000075.1:0-4045 GCA_035513815.1 Egibacteraceae bacterium | reverse complement strand
TGGCCTTCGCGCTCGCCAGCCCCGACGCGCTGATCGCCGCGCGCAACGTCGAGCGCTTCGGTGACACGAGCCGGGTCGACGTGTCCTACCTCGCGGTTCTCAGCGCCGATGCCGCTCCTGCGTTGCTTGCGCTCCCCGAGCCGCAGCGGGACTGCGCTCTACAGCGGGTGCTCCCGCGCCTCGCAGCGACGGAGTCATGGCCCGGATGGAATGTCAGCCGGGCTCGCGCCCGCAGGGTGCTGGGCGCTCCTCTGGACGCTGCCGGGGGCGGCGACGTCGCCCACTGCTGAGCCCCGCCGGCCCGCCTCCGCCGTGGGGCGGTGCGCGCTGGGCAGAATAGGCGCGTGAGCCCTGCGGAACGGACGGGCTTGCGCCGCCTGGAACCACGCAGAGGGATCGCATCGTGAGCACACAGCCAACCCTGCTCGATATGGCCGCCAACGGCGGCGACGGGATCGTCGAGGTCGACATCGCCGACCGGATGGAGCAGTCGTTCCTCGACTACTCCATGAGCGTGATCGTGGGGCGCGCTCTGCCCGACGTGCGCGACGGCCTCAAGCCGGTGCAGCGGCGGATTCTGTATTCGATGTGGGAGGCGGGCCTGCGCCCCGACCGGCCGTACCGCAAGTGCGCCTCCGCGGTCGGCGACGTGATGAAGAAGTACCACCCGCACGGGGACTCCTCGATCTATGAGGCCCTCGTGCGCATGGCCCAGGACTTCTCCACGCGCGAGCCGCTGGTCGACGGCCACGGCAACTTCGGCTCCGTCGACGGTGACCCGCCGGCGGCTATGCGCTACACCGAGGCGCGCCTGTCGGCCCTCGCCATGGAGCTGCTCGAGGGGATCGACGAGGACACCGTCGACTACGCCCCCAACTACGACGGCTACGAGCAGGAGCCGGTCATCCTGCCGGCGCGCGTGCCCAACCTGCTGGTCAACGGCGCCAGCGGCATCGCGGTCGGCATGGCGACCAACATCGCGCCGCACAATCTTGGCGAGACCATCGACGCGTGCTTGAAGCTGATCGCCAAGCCTGACGCCGCGGCGGACGAGCTGCTGGCGATCATGCCCGCTCCCGACTTCCCGACCGGGGGCCGCATCGTTGACGGGCCAGGGCTGCGCGACGCGTTCCTGCTCGGACGGGGGGCGATCACGATGGAGGCGGTCGCCAGCACCGAGACTCGCTCTGGCGGGCTGCCCCGCATCGTCGTCACCGAGATCCCGTACCAGGTCAACAAGGCGACGCTGCTCGAGCGAATCGCGGACCTGGTGAAGGAGCGCAAGGTCGAGGAGATCCGCGACCTGCGCGACGAGTCCTCGCGCGACGGGATGCGCATCGTCATCGAGCTCAAGCGCGGCGAAGACCCCGGCCGTGTGCTCGGCAAGCTGTATCGGGCAAGCGATCTGCGGACGAACTTCAACGTCAACCTCGTCGCCCTGGTCGACGGCGAGCCGCGGACCCTCGGGGTGCGGGAGTGCCTCGTCGAGTATCTGGCCCACCAGCGGCAGGTGCTCACACGCCGCACGACGCATCGCCGCGACAAGGCGGCGGCTCGCGCGCACGTCCTGGAAGGGCTGCTCGTCGCCCTGGATCACCTCGACGAGGTGATCGCGCTCATCCGCGCGGCCGACAGCGCCGACGAGGCGCGAGGACAGCTCATCGAGCACTACTCCCTGTCGGAAGTCCAGGCAACCGCGATTCTGGACATGCAGCTGCGGCGGCTCGCCCGCCTCGAGCGCGAGAAGCTCGCCGCGGAGCATCGTGACCTGGCCGGGCTGATCGCTGACCTCGAGGGGATCCTGGCCGACCCCGCGAAGCTGGATGGCCTCCTGGCCGGTGAGCTGAGGCAGCTGAAGGCCCGTCACGCCAACCCGCGACGGAGCCAGATCGTCGGTCGCCCGGCGGATGGCGCCAGCGGAAGCGAGCCGGACGCTGGGGGGCGCGGCGCCTCGGAGCGCAACCAGCCGGCTATGCGCGGCGCCGCGGCGCACGAGGCGGCTGTCCCGGAGCTGCAGGCCCAGCTCATCACCGTCTACGTCAGCGCGGGCGGCTACCTCAAGGCTGTGCCGCGGCGGCGGGTGTCCAAGCCGCACGCCAACCCGAAGGACGCTCTGGTCGCGGTCGTCCGCGCGCGCAGCGACGAGACGCTCCTGCTGGTCGATGCTGACGGGGGCGGCTACCGGATCGCGCTGGACGATGTCCCGGTCGTGACTATGCGTCAAAGAGGCGTCACCGTCGCCGAGTTGCTCGGAGACGGCCCGGACGCGCCGCTGGTCGGGGCGATTCGGCTCGGGCGCGATGTCGACAGCGTCGTGACCGTCTCGGGGCGCGGTCTGGTCAAGCGCACCGACCGCGCGGAGTACGAGGGGCGGACGCGCGCGATGATCGCGGCCGGCGTGCGCGATGACGACGCGCTGGTCGGGCTGGCCGCCTGCGGCGAGACCGATCAGCTCATGCTGGCGCACAGCGGCGGTCAGGTGATCCGATTCCCGGCCAGCGCGGTGCGCCCGATGGGACGGGCCGCCGCAGGCGTGTCGGGCATCACCGTGCCGGCGGGGGAGTGCGTCGTCGCCTTGTCCGTCCTGATCGAGTCCGGTCCGCACGAGGTGATCACCGTCGACGCGGATGGGCGCGCGAAGCGCACGCCGGCTGACGAGTACCCCGTGCAGGGCCGGGGGGGCAAAGGCGTGCAGGCGGGTGCCGAGCCGATGCGCTGGTGCGGCGCGGCCGCCGATCTGCATCTGCCGGCCGGCGGCCTGCCCGACGACATCGAAGGCAGGGTGGTGGAACCAAGCGCCGTCGCGGTGGCGAAGCGTGCGGCGAGGGGCGCCGATGCGGTGCCGCCGTTCAATGGGCGCGTGGTTCCCGAGCCGCGTGCGGCGCCGTAGCGATGGAGTTCACCGAGGTCGTCCGCCGGCGGCGGATGATCCGCCGATACCGTCCCGACCCGGTCTCCGTCGAGACGATCCAGCGCGTGCTCGACGCGGCCCGGCGGGCGCCCAGTGCCGGCTACAGCCAGGGGCAGCATTTCGTCGTGGTGACCGATGCGCGGGCGCGCGCCAGGATCGCCGGGGCGTGCGGGGAGTCCGAGCATGTTTCGGCTGGGCGCAATGCGTGGCTGTCGGTCGCGCCGGTGCACATCATCCCGTGTGTGCGGGCCGAGGACTATCGCGCGCGCTATGCGGAGCAGGACAAGACGCGATCGGCGTCCCCTGACGAGTGGGATGTGCCGTTCTGGTGGGTCGATGCCGGCTGCGCGCTGATGCTGCTGCTGCTGGCGGCGGTCGACGAAGGCCTCGGGGCCGGATTTCTCACCGCCGACAGCAGGGCCCTGCGACAGGTGCTGGGCATCCCCGCCGAGGTCGAGCCGCTGGGGGTGGTCACGCTCGGCCGCCCCGAGGGCGATGGCGGGCCGAAAGGCTCCGCCTCGCGAGGGCGCCGGCCTGCCGCCCAGACCGTTCATGTAGGAACGTGGGATTCTCCCGTTAGGGCAGCGAAGTCCCTCTGAGGGGGTGAACCGACTCCCCCCGCCGCGGGGGAGTACGTGCGCGCGGGCGTTGATGACTCTCACGACTCGAACGGTCTTTTCGGGACCGTTTGCCCGAGATGGGATGCCCCCCGTCATAGTGCGTTCGAGTCATCTTCGTTCATGTAGCTTAAGGTGATGACGTCCCTACCGAAGGTACTCCCATTGCAACGCAATCATCATCACCCGTTTTCGAGCAGCAGCTACGAAGGGAGAGCGCAATGCGCAGGGAGAGACTGGGACGGACGCGCGTGGCACTGAGTGCGGGACTGCTTATCGGCGGGCTGTGGACCGGCGCCGCCGCACTGTTCACAGACTCGGCGACAACGGACGCCGCGTTCACGAGTGGCAGTGTCGACATCGCCGTCACGGGCGAGGACGCGACGTTCTTCAGCGCTAGCGACATGGCGCCCGGCGACGTGGTGTTCGAGCCGCTGACGGTCGATAACAACGGATCACTCGACTTCACCTACACCATGGCGACTGTCGACGACGGCTCCGCTCTCGCAGCTGGGCT
>DATKBU010000074.1:0-20364 GCA_035513815.1 Egibacteraceae bacterium | reverse complement strand
CGAGGGCGACGGCATCGACCCGCACATCTGGTTCGCGCCGTCGGTGATGGCGCAGTTCGCAATCGCCGTCGGAGAGGCGTTCGCACAGGCGGACCCGGCCGCCGCAGGGCAGTACCGCGACCGCGCGGACGGCGTGGCCGCGACGCTCGACGGGCTTCACCGCGAGATCGACGAGCTGCTGGCGGACTGTCGCCACGACACCGTCATCGTCAGCCATGAGGCCTACGCGTATCTGTTGTCGGAGCGCGGCATCCGCCAAGAGGGCGTCTCCGGCGCCGGCGGCCACGGTGAGGCGACGCCGCAGCGCATCGCCGCCCTGGTTGACACGATCAGGCGCGACCGCATCACCGCCGTGCTAACCGAGCCCGTCGAAGGCCGTCAGGATGCCGAGTCCGTGGCGGCCGAAGCCGGCGTCGATCTCATCCAGATCTATTCTCTGGACATCGTCGACGATCAGCAGCGCGCTTCGGGCTATCCGCAGCTGGTTCTGGAGCAGGCCGAGGCTGTAGCGCGCGCGCTGGAATGCGGGTGACATGGTGAAGGATCGGGGAGCGCCAGAGAAGGTCTGGGAGTTCGACCAGGTGACCTTCGGCTACGGGCGCATCCCGGTCCTGCGCGAAGCATCGCTGGCGCTGGCGCCCGGCGAATTCGTCGCGATCGTGGGCCCCAACGGCGCGGGCAAGACGACGCTGATGCGCATCGGGCTGGGCCTGCTGCGCCCCAGTCACGGCACCGTGCGCCTGTTCGGGCAGCGCATCGACGCCTTCCGCGACTGGGGAATGGTGGGTTACGTCCCCCAGCGTGCCGCTGTGGCGTCATCGATCCCGATCAGCGTCTCGGAGGTCGTGCGCACCGGCCTCGCTGGGCGCCTCGGCCTGATCGGCCGGCCCGACGAGCGCCAGCGCTGGCGAATCGAGCACGTCCTCGATGTCATGGGCATCACCGCGATCCGCCGAGAGCCACTGAGCAAGCTGTCGGGCGGGCAGCAGCAGCGCACGCTCATCGCCAGGGCTCTAGTTACCGAGCCGCGCCTGCTGATCCTCGATGAGCCGACCACCGGAGTCGATGCGGACGCCCGAGGAGTTCTACGGGAGTCGCTGGAGCATCTGGTCATGATCGAAGGGGTGTCCGTGGCCTACATCAGCCATGACCCTGAGGGGTTCTTCGGTCTGGCCGATCGCGTCGTCGAGGTCCGCGCAGGGCGGGTGACAGCGCTGCAGGCGCCGTCGGCGCCCGACCATCATCATCCTCATCGCCGCGCAGAGCAGGAGCGCTGAGTTGGAGATGCTGGCATTCGACTTCATGCGCAAGGCGCTGGTCGCGAGCGTGCTGGCCTGCGCGGTGGCGCCGCTGGTCGGCGTGTTCGTCGTCCAGCGCCAGCAGAGCCTCGTGGGCGACGGGATCGGCCACATCGCCTTCGCCGGGGTCGGGCTGGCATTCATGCTGGGCGTGCAGCCGCTGGCCGGAGCCCTCGCCCTGGTGCTGGTCGGCGCGGTCGCGCTGCACCGGCTGCGCCGCAGCGGGCTGAGCGGCGACCTCGCGCTGGCCATGGTGTTCTACGGCGGGGTGGCGATTGGCTTCGCCCTTGTCTCCAAGTCGGGCACGGGCGTCAACAGCGTGCTGGGCTTCCTGTTCGGCAGCGCCCTGAACCTCACCTGGGGGCAGGTCGGCGCCATCGCGGCGCTGTCAGCCGCGGTCGTGGCGATCGTGTGGACCCTGTACGGGCCGCTGACCGCGATCGCCTTCGACGAGGCCGCTGCGCGGGTCGGCGGCGTCCCCACCGATGGGCTCGTGCTGACGCTCACCGTAGTCGTCGGCCTGGTCGTAGTCGGCGGGATGTACACGCTGGGCTTGCTGCTGATCGCCGCGATGATGGTCCTGCCGGTCGCCGCGGCGGCGCAGCTGGCGCGCAGCTACCGGGGGACGATGCTGCTGGCGTCGGGGATTGGAGCGAGCAGCGCGGCGGTCGGGCTGCTCGTCGCGTACTACGCGGATCAGGCCGTCAGCTCCTCGATCCTGCTGGTCGCCATCGGTTGCTACGCTCTGGCTGGCTTCGTCCGCAGCATGCGCCGGCGAGGGAGAGCGACCGCGTGAGCACGGCCACTGGTGAGGCACTGCGCGAAGCGGGCCTTCGGTCCACTCGCCAGCGTCTCACCGTGCTGGACGCGCTGCGCGAGCGCCGGGACGCGGTCACCGCCCAGGGTCTGCACGCGGAGCTGCGCCAGGCGGGAGAAGGCGTCGGGCTCACCACGGTGTACCGAACGCTCACCTCGCTGGCCGAGGCGGGGCTGCTCGACATCTTCGACCGCGACGGGGAGCAGGCGTTCCGCCTGTGCGGGCAGATCCATCATCACCATCTCGTCTGCACCAACTGCGGGCGGGTAGATGAGATCTCCGCCGACGAGGTGGAGGACTGGGTGCGCGCGGTCGCGCGGCGCCACGGCTTCGAGGTGACCGGGCACCGGGCCGACGCCTTCGGGCTGTGCCCCGACTGTCGCTAGGCCGATCGGGAAATTCGGGCTTTCGCGACGGCAAGGAGACCGATATGGTCATCTAATCCGTGCTCGGATACGCATCACGGACGCGTGGTGCTGGGGGGTCCCATGGGGGTCTCGTCGTGAGACGAGCAAGGGGAAGAGTGAAGAGGCTTCCGCTCCAAACCCCATGGGATAACCTCTCCCAGCTTCCAGGCCGGGAGGGGGGTCAGCTCCCCTTGGCGCCTGACCGGCGGCGCGTGACTGACCGGAAGGCCGCGTCCCAGTCGCGCACGAACCGCTCGATCCCAAACCGGACGCTGGCCCGCCGCCGGGCGCCCTGCCCGAGGCGACGCGCCTCATCCGGATCGTCCAGCAGCAGCGACATCCGGTGGATCAGTCGATCAAGGTCCGTGTCGACCCAGCCCGACACGCCGTTCTCCACCACTGTGGCCAGCTCAGAGGTGGCGAGCCCGATGACCGGCATCCCCATCGCCATGGCCTCGCAGACTGCCAGGCTCAGCCCCACATAGCGCGCAGGGCTGAACAGGAAGCGGTACTGGGCGGCGAAGTTGAGCAGCTCGTCGTGCGGCACCTGCCCGAGCCCGCCGAGCTCTTCCGAGCCGGCGCCCACCAGGTCGATCGGCACCTGCTGACGGACCGCCGCCAGAAGGTCAGCGCCGAGGCGCCGACCGCCCTGGGGCAGGTTGTGCGCCACCACCAGGCCCCAGTCAAGCTTGCCGCTCCAGCGCACGCCCCCGCGGATCCTCACCCCGTGCTCGATCACCCGAGTCGGCGTGCGGGCGCTGTCCCACATCAAGTGGTTGAAATGGCTGACGTGGACCAGCAGCGTGTCGGGGTCGTCGAGATAGTGACGTGCCTCCCCTGGGCGCTCCGGAGGCGGGCTGTGCTCCACGAGGATCTTCGGGAGCCGACGCTGCGCCGGTGACAGGACGGCGTGCTGGTCCTCAGACCAGTTGCGCCTGGACTGGAACAGCAGGCAATCCAGGCCGAGATCGGCGACCTCGTCCGCCGGCACCTCGTGGACCGTCCGCGGCCACGGGTATCCGGCCGGGCGGCCGGCGTAGCCCTTGGGGCGGCCGTCCCGGACCGGCACGAAGATCTCATGCGGGATGTGACTGAGATACCACAGATAGCTGGCGTGGACGTTCCACGTCAGTATCCGCAACCGTCGCGTTGCTGCTGGCATGTCCCTCGCCATGGTCGACAGACTCCGGGCCCGCGGGCCGCGTCATTGTCACAGACATCGGATCGCGCGGCGCCCAAGATGAGCGCCGGTTCAGGTGATTTTGGTAGTCGAGCGACTTTCCGTCAGGTCGACGAGCGCACGATCAGCTCGGTGTCGAACACGGTCGTGCGGGGCGAGGTGTCACCGGTGGTGATCATCTGCAGCATGCGCTCCGCCATGGCGTGGCCCATGCGAGTCACCGGCTGTCGAACGGTGGTCAGCGGCGGATCGGCCTCCGGGGCGCGCTCAGTGTCGTCGAACCCGACGACCGCCACGTCCTCTGGCACCCGCCGACCCTGGTCGTGGAGGACCTTGAGCGCCGAGAGCGCCATCGTGTCCGACGCAGCGAACACAGCGTCGAGGTCGGGCCGGCGCTCGAGCAGCGAGCGCATGGCAGCGTCGGCGCCCCCAGCGGTGAATTCGCCGATCGCGACCAGCGACGGATCGACCTTGATGCGCGCCTCGGCCAGCGCCCGCCGGTACCCGTCATGGCGGTCCACCGCCGCGCCCATGTCAATCGGGCCGCGGATCTCGGCGATGCGCCGGCGACCCCGATCCAGCAGGTGCTCGACCGCGGCGTGCGCGCCGCCCAAGTTGTCCACGTCGACGTAGCTGACGGGCGCATCCGTCGGTCGCCCGTTGACCACAACCGGCATTCCTCGCTCGGCCAGCTTCAGCGGCAGCGAGTCCTCCCCGTGCAGCGACGAGAACAGGACCCCGTCAACGTGGCCGTTGTCAAGGTAGTGCGCCAGCGGCGCGCTTCGCCCCAGCCCGTGCGGCAGCAGGATGACCAGCTGAAACTCCGTGCCGGCCAGCCGCTCGCTGATCCCGCGGACCAGTCCGGCCAGCACCGGGTCGGGAAACAGGCGCGTGTCCGGCTCACCGAAAACGAGCGCAATCGATTCGGTGCGGCGCGTGACGAGGCTGCGAGCGGCCCAGTTGGGGACATAGCCCAGCTTCTCTATCGCCTCTTGCACCGCTTCACGGCTGCGCTGGCTGACCCGCGGGCTGTCGTTGATTGCCCGCGAGGCCGTGGCGCGCGAGACGCCTGCGAGAGCGGCCACCTGCTCGAGCGTCGCGCTGTTGCGCTTGCTCACCGGATGCTCCACTGAGGCCTGCGAGGACCCAGATTCCAACTGCGCGGACACCTCCTCGCTTGCTCGCCAGACTCCCCGGTGGCGCCGGGTCGACCGGCGCTTGCTCTCGTATCTGCGCCAATCCTATGACCAGCGGCCAGCTACGACGCTCCTGAGACCGGCGGCTGCTCCAGCAGCGGGAGATCGTCCGCGACTGCGTTGCGGGCGATCACGTCGCGGTACCAATGGGCGCTCTTCTTCCAGATCCGCGTGCCGGTGGGGTAGTCGACGTAGATGACACCGAAGCGCCGCGAATACCCCCACGCCCACTCGTAGTTATCGAACAGCGACCAGACAAAGAAGCCCCGCAGGTCGACCCCCTGCTCGATGGCGCGGTGGGCCGCGCGGAAGTGGCCGTCCAGATACGAGATGCGGCTGTCGTCGATGACCCTGCCGTCCGGGTCGGCATAGTCGAGGAAGGCGGCGCCGTTCTCTGTGATGTACAAGGGCGTCGGCGGGTAGTCGCGCTTGAGTCGCAGGAGCAGCGCCTCAAGCTCCTCCGGCTCGATCGGCCACCCCATCGCGGTCTTGGGGCCAGGCGGCGCCACCGCGGAGATGCCTGCGAGCCCCGGCCCCTGGGCGATCTGACCGTCGGGATCGCTGCGCACCACGGTCCCGCTGTAGTAGTTGACCCCCAGGAAGTCCAGGGGGGCGGCGATGGTCTTGAGGTCATGCTCCAGGATGTGGTGGGTCTGGCCCGCCTCCTCGCAGACTCTCATGAGCTCGTCGGGGTACTCGGCGTTGAAGAGCGGATCGAGGAACGCCCTGTTGAACAAGCCGTCGAGGCGCTGAGCCGCGGCCGCGTCCTCGGGCGAATCGCTGGCGGGCCGCGTCGTCCACAGGTTCAGCGTGATGCCCACCTGATTCGTTGACGGCCCGGATGCGCGCATGACCTCCATGGCGCGCCCGTGCGACAGCAGCAGGTGATGCAGGGCCCGCAGCGCGGACGGCTCGTCGCGCAGACCCGGAGCATGCTCGCCGCTGTAGTAGCTCAGGTAGGACGAGCACCAGGGCTCGTTCAGGGTCGTCCAGAACGACACCCGATCGGACAGCGCCTCGTAGACGATCTCTGCGTAGCGCGCGAAGCGCTCCACGATGCCGCGCTCGGCCCAGCCGCCGTCGTCCTGCAGCGCCTGCGGCAGATCCCAGTGGTACAGCGTCACCGCAGGGGCGATGCCGCGCTCAAGCAGGCCGTCGACCAGCCGGCGGTAGAAGTCCAGGCCCTTCTGGTTCGCCGCACCCACCCCGTCAGGCTGGATGCGCGGCCAGGCGATCGAGAACCGGTACGACGACAGGCCGAGATCGGCCATGATCTGGATGTCCTCTGCATACCGGTGATAGTGATCGATCGCGACGTCGCCGGTGTCGCCGTTCCAGACCTTCCCGGGGGTGCGACTGAACGTGTCCCAGATCGAGGGGCCGCGCCCGTCTTCGTCGGCGGCGCCTTCAATCTGGTACGACGCGGTCGCGCCGCCCCAGACGAAGCCGGGGGGGAATCTCAACTCCATGAACTCGTCCTTGCTCTCGTGCGGTCGCACAGCGTCTTCAACCTGTGCCCTCGGCGTCGCCAGCACGAGTCTGCCGCATCATCCCCCGCCATGTCCGCATGCGTCATTTGCTGTAGCCGACGAGGCTGGCGCCTCGCAGGAACACTCGCTGCGCTACGAAGAAGATCGCCACGGGCAGCGCCATGCCCAGAAGCGCACTGGCCTGGATCAGGTGAGGACGCTGCGCGAACAGCGCGCTGAAGACCTGCATCCCCACGCTGATCGGCTGGAGGTCCGGGCGAGCGGACAGATATAGCAGCGGCTCCAGGAAGTCGTTCCAGGCGAAGAAGAAGTGGAACAGGCCCACCGCGACAATGGCGGGGATCGCCTGCGGCAGCAGCACTGAGACGAGGATCCGCAGCGGGCCGGCCCCGTCGACCATCGCCGCCTCATCGATCTCCGACGGGATGGTCAGGAAGTACTGGCGCAGTAGAAACACGTTGTAGGCATTGGCGAAGAAGTGCGGCACGATCAGCGGCAGCCATGTGCCGACCCAGCCGATCTTGGCGAACACCGCATAGGTCGGCACCAGCGTGATGAAGCGCGGCAGCACGATCGTGGCCAGCAGGATTCCGAACAGCAGTCCCTTGTACGGAATGCGGAATCTCGAAAACCCATAGGCGACGGCGATCGATGAGACGACGGTTCCCACCCCGCCGATCAATGCGATGGCCAAGGTATTGCGCAGGAGCCGGGGGAAGTTCAAGGTCGACCAGGCCTCGCCGTAGTTGTCCCATTTCGGCGTCAGGATCGCCTCCTGAGTGAGCTGGCGCCAGCGCCCGTCCCAGACGATCGGCTGAGCCTGGGGGTCGGCCGGATCAACGAACACGCTCTGCTCACGGCCAGGCTCGATGAGCGCCAGGGCGCGCTCCCCCTCCGCCGTGGGAACGCGGTATACCGGATAGTCCCTGCCTTCGTGGGTGAACGTCGCGGGCGCCGAGGGCAGCAGGGGGGTCCGGGCATCCGAGATCATCCCGAGATCCTTCAGCGACGTGGCGCCCATGTAGGCAAACGGCGAAAGGTAGGCGGCCAGCAGCATCAGCGCGAACAGCGTGATGAGCGAACCGAGCGTGAATCGGCGCAGGGCCGCCGAGTTGGTGCTCGCCGTGGGCTCGCCCCCCCATGGCTTGGCTCGCAGGGACCGGGTGCGCGGCGCGACGACGTTCACGGCCAAGGCTCACCGCTCCTGGTATTCGTAGTGGACCCAGTGCCTCGCCGTTCGGAACACCACGCCGGTGACGAGCATGATGATCACGAACAGCACCCACGCCAGCGTCGCCCCGTAGCCCATGTCATTGAACGTGAAGACCGTTTTGAAGAAATACATGCTGTAGAACAGCGTCGAGTTGGCCGGGTCGCCGGTTCCGTTCTTGAGCACATAGGGAACCAGGAAGTACTGGAAGAGAGCGATCAGCGCGAGGACAACGTTGTAGAAGATGATCGGCGAGATCATCGGCACAGTGATCTTTGAGAACTTGTGCCAGCTGTTGGCGCCATCGACCTCGGCGGCCTCGTACAGCTCCGTCGGCACTCCCTGCATGCCTGCGATGAACAGGAGCATGGCGTTGCCGACGCCCCACAGGCCGATCAGCGCCAGCGCCCCGTAGATCCAGGTCGTCGAGTTGAGCCAGTCCGGCTGCGGGACGCGCGCGGCGCCCAGCATCCGATTGAGCCAGCCGGTCTGAGTGTTCATGTAGCCGTTCCAGATGAACACCGCCGAGACGAAGGGCACGATCGTCGGCAGATAGAACAGCGTCCGGAAGAAGGATTTGCCCCACAGGCTCTTGGCCGTCAGCAGCCATGCGAACGCGAGCGGGACTGCGACTGCCAGCGGCAGGGCGACCAGCGCGTACTTCAGCGTCACCAGCAGCGAATGGACAACCGCCGAGTCGTTGAGCAGCCGGGCGTAGTTGGTCAGGCCGATGAAGCGCGCATCCTCGGGCCGGATCAGGTTGAAGCGGAAGAACGAGAACGCCAATGACGCGACCATCGGCAGCAGGTACCACAGCACGAAGCCGATCAGCCAGGGCGACAGGAAGATCAAGCCCCAGCGCCGGTCATAGCTTGAGCGCGTGTGCGGTCGCCGGCGGACCTTCACTCTGCTCGCCGGCGCACCAGGCGCTGCCTCGGTATCGGCGTTCATGGCAGACCTCGGATTGGATGGCGGGTCGGCCAGCTGCATGAGCCGGCCGACCCGCCAAAGCCGTCTACGAGCTGGCGTCGAAGATCTGCTGCAGGTCCGCTTCAAGGGCGTCAATGCGGGAATCGACGTCCAGGTCGGGCGTGCTGCCCAGCTCGCTGAAGAAGGCGCTGAACCGCTCCTGAGCCTGCAGGAAGTTCGGCATGTCCTGCTCGTGGCTCGGGATGTCGGGGAACTCCAGCGACGCGGTCGCGACGTCCCAGTTCTCGACGCCCGGGTACGTCTCGGCCAGCCGAGCGAAGAACTCATCGCTCAGCGCCGGGTCAGCCGGCATCGCTCCGTAGGACTCGAGCAGGTCCGGCGCCGCCTCCCCAGTCAGGTAGGCGAGCACCTCGAACGCCTCATCCGGGTGCTCGGTCGTGTTCAGGATCCGGAACACGTCCGCATGCAGCGCCGCGGTGGTGGTGCCGTTGTACGACGGCACAACCGCCAGGTCCCAGTCGGTCACGTTGGTCAGGCAGCACTGGTACCACAGGTGCGTGTGCGCCATCGCCACGTTGCCGGAGTCGAACGGATTGCCCGCGGCGAGCAGGTCGCTGCCCCGGTACTCGTCATTCGGGATGGCATGGTCCGACCAGATCGCCTCGTAGTACCAGTTGAAGGCGTCGCGCCACTCATCGGGGACGACCGCCTTGCCGTCCTGGGCGATCGAGGCCGCGCCGAACCAGGTGGCCAGCCGCTGGGGCTCCGACCACTGCTCCTCGAGACCGAACTGGACGATGTTCTCCGGATCGAACTCGGCGCCGGTGGCGTCATTGCCGTTCGCATCGACCGTGAGCTGGCGGGCCAGCTCGGTCATCGTGTCGATGTCCCACGGCTTGCCGTCATAGTCCTCGCCGAACGCCGCCGGCGGATACGGCAGGCCGGCCTCGTCGAACAGCGCCTTGTTGTAGAACATCACCGCAGGGAAGACGCCGAACGGGATGGCGACCAGTCCCTCATCGGTCCGCCATGCGTCGACCTGCTCCTCAGCGAAGCGGCTGAGGTCATAGCCGCTTGATTCGACCAGCGGCTCCAGGTCCAGCCAGCGCCCGTTGAACGAGTTGGCTCCCCGAATCCCGACGGGTCCCACGAGGTCCGGGGCGTTCCCGGCCGCGATCTGAGTCGACAGCGTGTCGAACGCGACATCGTTCTCCACGATCTCGATGGTGAGGTTGATGCCGTCCTGCGAGGCGTTGAACGCATCGACGATCGCGTTCTGCGCATCGATCTGCTCCGGGTTGCCGCCGGTCCCCAGGCCGACGAACCAGCGGATCTCCACCGGGTCGCCAGCGGGCTCAGGCTCGGCGTCCTGCGTCGGCTCCGCCTCGCTCTCGTCGGCGGGGGCCGGAGTGTCAGTCGGCTCAGCGGCCGGCTCACTTGGACTGCAGGCCGCCAGGATCAGACTTGCCAGTGCCGCCAACGCGGCCAGCACGAACAGCTTTCTACGCATGGCTCCTTCTTTCGCTCGTTCTTTGACCCGCGCTTGCGCGACGCCTATGGGAGCGCTCTCGCCCGCGCCGCCGGTTCACTTCTGCCCCACTTGATTGTTCACGCGCTTGCTGCTTTGAGAGCGCTCTCGTGCGCGGCCCGAGCAAAGGGTCGCTGTCTGTATGGGAGCGCTCTCACGCTGTCCTAGACGTGTAGCAAGTCCTCTGGGGAGCTGTCAAGCCCCAATTCGCGTGAGTGGTGCGGCCCCGCGGGCGTACAACCTCTCGGAGCCGCTTGCTACAGGAGCGCCGGGAGGCCCGGTGCGGCCACAGCCGCACCGCATCGGTCGCGGACAAGCGCACACATCGTCCAGCCCAAGAGCAGATACCGCGAAGAGCCCGCTGCCAGCAGCGGCTCGACTCGCGCGCGGGGAGCGCGACCTCAACGCTCGCCGGCTCCGCAGCCCTCGATCGGCCTCGCTCGGCCGGCGCTTGCTCACAGCCGGCGCGCCTCGACCGCAGCGCGCCGTCCTCTCCCCGCGCCGGCGCCAGCCCGCGCGGGGGTCGGGCGCCGTTTAGGTGTTCTCCGCCTGACGCTGGCCGTCGAGCAGAGCCCGCACCTCACGGGCGCGATACCGGCGATGCCCGCCCAGCGTCCGGATCGAAGAAAGCTTGCCCGCCTTGGCCCAGCGAGTCACCGTCTTCGGGTCCACGCGAAACAGCTTCGCCACCTCAGAGGGGGTGAGAAGGTCCTCGTTCTCGTTGTCGACCATCACTGATCCGATCTGTGTCAAGTCCCGCCGCTAGTGAAGCTCTGTCGGTTTGAGCCCTGTCTGCCCGCAGCAAGCGGTGCATTACGATGACTCTCGGACAAAGCATAACCCCCAATCGGGGGATGTGCGAACACCCGCACGGGGGATTTCTGGATTAGCCCGGCGTGGCCATGCGCTCCCTAGTCCTGTGCTGGCGAGTGCGCCCGCCGGCGATGGCGCGCCTGCGGGCGACGCTGGCTCGCTGCTTCACGGCGCGAGCGGATGGTTACCATCTTGGTGGCCGCGCTCACCCGCGCACCGAACGGCAGGAGAGGACAACAGCCATGACTGGACCGTTCAGCCTGCTCGACGGCCACGAGCAGATCGTCTACGGCAGTGATCCGGAGGCCGGGCTGCAGTGCATCATCGCGATCCACTCGACGGTGCTGGGGCCGGCGCTGGGCGGGACTCGGTTTCACGCCTACGAGACTGAGGAGCAAGCGCTGGCCGACGTGCTGCGCCTGTCCAAGGCGATGGCGTACAAGGCGGCCTGCGCAGGACTGGACTTGGGCGGAGGGAAGGCGGTGATCATCGGGGATCCCGCGCTGGACAAGACCGAGCAGCTGCTCCGCGCGTATGGCCGGATTGTCGAGTCCCTCGGCGGGCGGTACGTGACCGCCTGCGATGTGGGGACGTATCCCGCAGACATGTCGGTGGTCCGGCGCGAGACGACCTGGGCGACCGGCGCGGAGATAGCGGCGGGAGGCTCGGGCGATTCCGGCGTGTCGACTGCCGTCGGTGTGTTCATCGGCATGCAGGCATGCCTGGAGCGCGTGTTCGGCGCGACCTCCGTGGCAGGGCGGCATATCGCCATCCAAGGCGTCGGCAAGGTCGGGCGTCGCCTAGCCGAGCACCTGGCCCGCGAGGGCGCCAAGCTCTCCGTTGCGGATGTGGACCCGGCCGCCGCCGAGTGGTGCGCCGAGCGGTTTGGGGCAGAGATCGTCAACATCGACAAGATCCACGCGGTGGACGCCGACGTGTTCAGTCCCAACGCCCTCGGCGGAGCGATCAATCCGACGACCCGCGCGGAGCTGCTGTGCCGCATCGTCGCGGGCGCGGCGAACAATCAGCTGCTGACGCATGAGGACGGCGAGGCGCTGGCCGAGCGCGGGATCCTGTACGCCCCTGACTACGTCATCAATTCGGGAGGACTGATCCAGGTCAGCGATGAGCTAGGCCCGGGGGGATACAGCCCGGCGCGCGCGCAACAGAAAGTCGAGCAGATCGCCGACCGCCTTCGCGAGGTCTTTGACGTCGCCGAGCGCGAGCGGCTGTCCACCACGGCGGCAGCGGACCACATCGCCGAGCGCCGCGTGGCCGCCCTCGGGCGGATCAGAGGATTCTGGCTGCCGTCGACGAGCTGACCGGGGACCTCGGCGCGCCCCCGTGGGTCAGCCGCGTCCGCCCAATCCAGCCAAGCGGACCTCGCCGCTGTCATCCACCGCGCCGCACGTCCACGCGTCCACGCCCGTCTCCCGCAGCAGCGCCACGGCCTCCTGGCCGTCCTCGACGATCGCGAGCATGCCGGCGCCCATGTTGAAAGCCCGCCACATCTCGGTTTCCGCCACTCCTCCGCGCTCCTGCAGGAGCCCGAAGATCCCCGGTGGGGTGAAGGTGGACGTGTCGACGACGGCACCCAAACCGTCGGGGAGCGCGCGCGGAAGGTTGCCCGGGATGCCACCCCCGGTGACGTGGCAGAAGGTGCGAACGCGGCGGCGCGCGCGCGCCGCAAGCGCCAGGCAATCTCGCGCGTAGATCCGAGTGGGGCGCAAGAGCGCGTCGCCCAGGCTCTGGCTCAGCAGCCCGTGGTCCGCCGAAAGGTCCATCCCCTCGATGATGCGGCGCGCCAGCGAGTAGCCATTGGAGTGCAGCCCCGTGGAGGCCATCGCGACCACGTCGTCGCCGGGGCGGACCAGATCCGGCCCAAGGAGGTGACTGCGCTCGACGATCCCGACCGCAAACCCTGCGAGGTCATACTGGCCCGGGGGCATCACGCCTGGGTGCTCTGCGGTCTCCCCGCCGATCAGCGCGCAGCCCGCCTGCTCGCAGCCGTCGGCGATTCCGGCGACCACCTGCTCGACATGGGCCGGGTCGAGCTTGCCGACGGCCAGGTAGTCGAGGAAGAACAGCGGCTCTGCTCCCGGGACGACGAGGTCATCGACCACCATCGCGACCAGATCGATCCCGATCGTGTCGTGGCGGCCCAGCGCCCTCGCGATCTCCAGCTTCGTCCCCACTCCGTCGGTGGCGCTGACCAGAATGGGGTGCTTCCAGCGGCGCTGATCCAGCGCGAAGAGGCTCCCGAACCCGCCGATGCCCTCCACGACGCCCGGCCTGGCGGTGCGGGCGACATGAGGCTTGATGCGCTCGACCGCGGCGTCGGCGGCCTCCAGATCGACGCCGGCCGAGGCGTAGGTGTGGCCGTCGCCGGTCACTGATCGACGTGGAACAGCGTGAGGACATCCTTGCCTGCGGCGGCGTGCTCGCCGGGGACCGAGATGGGGTAGCGGCCGTCGAAGCACGCCCCGCACAGCGTGTCCTCGGGCCGCCCAGTCGCGCTCACCAGCGCGCCCAAGGACAGATATGCCAGCGAATCGGCGCCCACAAAGTCGCGGATCTCGTCGATCGTGAGCCCGGATGCGAGCAGCTCGGCGCGCGTGGCCATGTCGATGCCGTAATAGCAGGGGTTGCGGATCGGGGGCGAGGTGACACGCAGATGGACCCCCGCCGCGCCCGACTCCCGAAGGATGGTGACGAGCTGGCGGCTGGTGTTGCCGCGCACGATCGAGTCGTCGACGACGACCAGGCGCTGGCCCTCCAGCACATCGCGCAGCGGATTGAGCTTCAGCCGGATGCCGAGCTGGCGAAGTGACTGCGAGGGCTCGATGAACGTGCGCCCGACGTAGCGGTTCTTGATCAGGCCCTCGGCGTACGGGATGCCGCTGGCCTCGGCGTAGCCGGCGGCCGCAGCCATCCCGGTGTCGGGGACGGGGATGACCAGATCCGCCTCGACCGGCGCCTCGGCGGCCAGCAGCGCTCCCATGCGCCGGCGGGCCGCGTACACGCTGGTCTCAGGCGTGCGGTGATCGGGTCGCGCGAGATAGACGTACTCGAACAGGCAGAAGGCAGGTTCGGGGTCGGCGAAGCGCCGGCTGCGCAGCCCGTGCTCATCGACGGCCACGACCTCGCCCGGCTCGACGTCGCGCACGAGATGCGCGCCGACGATATCCAGCGCGGCGGTCTCCGATGCGATGACGTAGCCGCCGGCAGGCAGGCGGCCGATCACCAGCGGCCGGACCCCATGCGGGTCGCGCACCCCGTAGATCGTGGATTCGTCCATGACGACCAGCGAATACGCGCCGCGCAGATCCTGGCACGTGCGCACCAGCGCCTCCTCCAGGGAGACATCGGCGTCCATGGCCAGCATCGCCGCAAGCAGCTCGGAATCCGTCTCGCACTTGTCGCCGCCAGACAGCGCGAGCTCGCGCGCCAGGGTCGCGGTGTTCACCAGGTTGCCGTTGTGCCCCAGCGCGAGGCCCTGTCCAGTCGGGGTGACCTTGAACGCAGGCTGCGCGTTGTCCCACGTCGACGCGCCCGTCGTGGAGTAGCGGACGTGCCCGATGCCCAAGTGCCCGTTCAGCCCGGCGAGCTTAGCCTCGCTGAAGACCTGGTTGACCAGGCCCATCTCCTTCGTGACCACGATGTTGGCCCCGTCGGACACCGCGATGCCCGCTGACTCCTGACCTCGGTGCTGCAGCGCATACAGGCCGTAGTAGCACAGGTTGGCGGCACTCTCGCCGCGGGCGTAGATCGCAAAAACGCCGCATTCGTCTCGAGCGCCGGAACGAGCCGACGAATGGTCTTGCAGGGGGATCTCACGCACGCAGGCACCACCCGACGACAGCAGGGGAAGGCGCTTTCGAGTGTAGCCGGGCGCAGGGCGCGCGTCGGCACGCCGACGCGTCCCGCGATCGCCGTTCACAGGCGCGCCGCGGCGGGTACCAGCGTGCGAAACGAGTGACAAACTTGTCGAGGAGCGCAAGGATGAGCGAGCACCGTGATCACGCCGACATGAACCGCCATAGCGACGAGGATCTGAAGGCAGGCATCAAGCGCGCCGACGAGCAGCGCCCTCGGCTCGAGCGAGAGGGATCGCCCGAGCAGCTCGAGGCACACGACAAGCAGCGCGCGCTGATGGAGGAAGAGCTGCGACAGCGCAAGGAGTGAGCAATGCGACAGCATCTGGCTGAGGGGCGCCCGTGAGGAAGAAGGCAGCAATAGGCTCGGCGGCCGCGGGCGCCCTCGCCGGTGTCGCACTCGTGGTGTTCTCCCGCGGCGGCGACCGCGTCGTCTCCCGGCTGCGCCAGCGGCCCGATGACGGCGAGGGCCCCGGCCCTATCGGCCCGATCGACCTCTCCGACGCCGCGCTCGCGGACGGAGATGTCGACGAGCGAATCGCCGACCTGGGAGACGGCACGGTGGCGCACCTGGTCGCGGCGATCCCGTCGCTGTCGCGGACCGAGCTCCAGCGACTGCGCGGCTATGAGGCGACGCACAAGAACCGGATCACGGTGCTTCGAGCGATCGATCGCGCGCTGAGCTGAGCCGGGCTGGGCGGATGCGGCGCTCAGCGCAGCTCTCGGCGCATCACCGCGCGCGCCTGGCTGCGGCGCGCGACCTCACTGAACCCGGCGCGGGCGAACATGCTCGGTGTCCCCGTGTACAGCTCGGCGCTGGGCCGGCGCTGCCCGCGAGGGTCGAGAGGGTAGCCCTCGATCGCCGTCGCCCCCCTTGATCGCGCGAAGGCGACCGCCGCGTCCAGCAGCGCAGTCGCGAGGCCCTGGCCGCGGCGGTCGCGCGGGATGTAGAAGCACGAGACCGACCACACCCCTTCGCCCGGATCGGCTTCCGCGGGCTTCAGCGTCGGGGAGCGCAGCACGCGCCCGAGCTGATCGCGCGGGGAAACCGCGCACCAGCCGGCGGGGCGTCGTTCGTCGTAGGCGAGCAGTCCAGGCTCGCAGCCACCCGAGACCAGCGCCTGCAGCGCCGCGCGGTTGCCGGCGTTCCCATTCTGCGAGAACTGCCGGCCGGTCACGCGCCACCACATGCACCAGCAGCCGCTGTAGGCCCCGCTCGGCCCGAACAGCTCGGCGAGGTCGTCCCAGGCCTCCGGCGTGACCGGCCGAATCGCGCTGATGGCCATGGCGGCGGGTCCTAGGCCATTCCCAGCGCCGCGGGCAGGGACTCCTCGCTCGTCCGGGCCAACTCGTCAAGATCGAGGCTGAACAGGTTCTGGAACTCAATGCGCGGCTCGCTGGTGACCATCCCGAGCCTGCGCTGCCAGACCCCTCGCACCTCGCACAGCCGGGCGAACTGCTCGCTGTCCGCAGCCTTGACGCTGACCGCGACGCGCGATGGCGCCTCGCTGAACAACCACTGGTGGGACGCGACATCGGGCTCGGGAAGCAGCCGGGCGCCCAGGCGCCGCGGCAGGCAGGCCTCGACGATTGTCGCCAGCAGTCCGCCGACGCTGATGTCGTGCGCGCTGCGCAGCCACCCGGCATCCGCTGCGGCCGCGAGCAGGCGATGCAGCGCGGCCTCCTGCTCCAGGTCGATGCGCGGCGGACGGCCGGCGATGCGCCCCTGTGTGCGCCACAGGTACTCCGAGCCTCCCAGCCCAGGGCGCGTCGGCGCCCCGACCATCAGCACGGTGTCACCGGGGGCGGCGAACCCGCTGGGCACCGCCGCGACCACCTCGTCGAGGACGCCCAGCACCCCGACCACGGGCGTGGGGTGGATGGCGGCGTCCCCGGTGGAGTTGTAGAAGCTCACGTTGCCGCCGGTGATCGGGGTTCCCAGCGCCAGGCACGCTGCCGACATGCCCCGCACGGCGTCGCGGAACTGACCCATGATCTCGGGGCGCTCGGGCGAGCCGAAGTTCAGGCAGTTGGTGGCCGCCACTGGGACGGCGCCGGTGCACGCGACGTTGCGGGCGGCCTCCGCGACGACCAGCTTCGCGCCCTCCTCAGGGTCCAGCGCGCACCAGCGCCCGTTGCCGTCGGTGGCGATCGCGATGCCGCGCGGGAATTCGCCGTCCTCGTCGCTCGCCGGCGGCAGGCGCAGCACTGCGGCGTCACTGCCGGGGCCCTGGACGGTGCCGGAGCCGACGATCGAGTCGTACTGCTGATGCACCCAGCGCGCCGACGCGACATTCGGACTGGCCAGGACCTGCAGCGCCGCCGCGAGTAGGTTCGCCGGCCCCGGCTCGGCGTCGACGTCCTCATCGGCGTGCGGATGGACCCAGTCGGTCACCGGCCGTTCGTAGATCGGGCCCTCGTCGGCCAGCGACGCAGCCGGCGCGTCGTGCACCACCTCGCCATGGCGGGTGAAGACGAGCCGGTCGCCATCGCTTACCTCGCCGATCGGAGTCGCCTGCACTCCCCACTTGGCGCAGATATTGAGGACCTGGTCCAGCTGCGCCGGCGAGACCAGCGCGAGCATGCGCTCCTGGGATTCCGAGCACAGGATCTCCCAGGCGTCCATCGATGGCTCGCGCAGCGGGACCTTGTCGAGGTCGACCCGCATGCCAAGCCCGGCCTTGGACGCCATCTCCGCAGTGGAGCAGGCGATGCCGGCGGCGCCCATGTCCTGGATGCCCGACAGCAGGTCCGCGGCGTACAGCTCCAGGCAGCACTCGATCAGCAGCTTGCCGGCGAACGGATCGCCGACTTGCACGTTCGGGCGCTTGGCCTCGTCGACCCCCGCTTCGCCGAACTCGGCGCTGGCCAGCACGCTGGCCCCGCCGATGCCGTCGCGCCCGGTGCGCTGGCCGATCAGCACGGCGATGTCGCCGGGCGATTCGGCGCGGGCCAGCTGGATGCGGTCGGCCGGCAGGACCCCCACGCAGAAGACGTTGACCAGGGGGTTACCGGCGTAGCACGGGTCGAACACCGTCTCGCCGCCGACTGTGGCGACGCCGATCGAGTTGCCGTAATGGCCGATGCCGCGCACGACGCCGTCCACCACCCAGCGCGTCTTGGGATCTTCCGGATCGCCGAAGCGCAGCGGGTCCATCAGCGCGATGGGGCGCGCGCCCATGGTCAGGATGTCGCGGATGATGCCGCCGACTCCGGTGGCCGCACCCTGGAAGGGCTCGACGAAGCTGGGGTGATTGTGGCTCTCGATCTTGAACGTGACCGCCTGGCCGCCGCCGACGTCGACGACGCCGGCGTTCTCGCCGGGGCCGACGAGAATCCGCTCCCCCTCGGTCGGCAGGTCGCGCAGGTAGATCTTCGATGATTTGTAGGAGCAGTGCTCGGACCACATCACCGAGTACGTGCCGAGCTCCGCCGAAGACGGCTCGCGCCCGAGGGTGCCGACGACCCGGTCGTACTCGTCGTCGGTCAGGCCCAGCTGGAGGCCGAGCTGGCGCGGATTCGGGGCGGGCGCGGGGATCTTCCTCATGCGACGGCGGCGGCCCGGCGCAGCACCGCGCCGAGGAGGCGCTGACCGTCAGTCGAGCCGAGCAGCGCATCGACGGCGTGCTCTGGATGCGGCATGAGGCCCGCGACGTTGCCGGCAGCGTTTGTCACTCCGGCGATGTTCGCGAGGCTGCCGTTGGGGTTGTGCGCCTCATCGACGGCGCCGTCCGGGCCGCAGTAGCGGGCGAGCACCTGCCCGGCCGCCGCGAGCGCCTCGACGTCGTCATGCACGTAGCGGCCCTCGCCGTGCTTGATCGGGATCTGCAGCACCGCCCCAGGGGCGATGCCGGCGGTCCAGTCGCACTCGGACTCGATGCGGATCGCCTGCATCCGGTGGATGAAGCGCAGGTCGGCGTTGCGGGTGAGCGCTCCGGGCAGCAGCCCGGCTTCGCACAGCACCTGGAACCCGTTGCAGATGCCGAGCACCGGCCCGCCGCGCTGCGCGAACTCTCCGATCGCGCCCATCAGCGGCGCGAATCGCGCGATTGCGCCCGCGCGCAAGTAGTCCCCATAGCTGAATCCGCCTGGCAGGAGGATGGCCTCGGCCCCCCGCAGGTCCGCCTCGCCATGCCACAGCAGCAATGGCTCGGCGCCGATCACCTCCACCGCGTACACGGCGTCCCGGTCGTCGCAGGAGCCCGGAAAACGCACCACTCCGATCCGCATGCGCCGAGCCTACTTCGTCCACAGCTGGCAGCATGAATCGCACGGCGGGCTGGACATCTTCGGCAAGCGCGAGCTGTACGAGCGCTTCGGCGTGCCGAGTACTGGTTCGTGGATCTGGAGTCCGATCGCGTCGAGGTCTACAGGCTGCACGACGCGCCGTATGGCCGGCCGACGCTCCTCGAGCGCGGCGACGCGCTGGGATCGCCCCAGGCGCCTGGCTTCTCAATCGAGCTGGACGACCTACCTGGGGGCGGAGGCGACTGACCTGGCGCGCCCACGGCGTAGCCGCACGCTCAGTCGCTATCGCGGACCAGCCTGGCCGTCGTCGTAACCTCCGCGAACTCTCCGTCGAGGTTCGCGGCGGTGACCCGGGCGATCTGCTCGGCGGGGATGATCTGCCCGTCCGGAGCCCGACGGTCGAAGGTGTGCGTGGCGTCGAGCGCGAAGCGGACGCGATAGCCCAGGTTGCCGGCCATCCTCGCCGTCGTCTCGCAGCAGTGATTGGTGGTGATGCCGCAGACGATCAGCTGATCAAGGTCGGCAGCCTGCAGCCACTGGTGCAGATCCGGTTCGCCGTAGAACGCAGAGTTGACACGCTTGACGACGAAAAGATCGGGTTGGCCGTCCACAACGTCCTTGAACGTGTTGCCCGGCGAGCCCGGCGCCAGAGGAGAGCCGGTCTGCGGGGAGTCGTGGCGCACGAAAACCACTGGCCAGCCCTGCACGCGCCAGTGCCGGAGCAGACGGGCGATGTTGGGTTCGCAGTCGGGGTTATCTCGGCGCCCCCAGCTCGGATCGTCGAAGCCGCGCTGGACATCGATCACGATCAGGGCCGGGCTGCTCACGCGGCGGCCTCAGCGCCCGGCGCACCGACGACGAGCTCTGCCCCGCGGTGTCCGCGCAGGCAGTGGTAGTGGACGACCGTTCCGTGAGGCGACGGCGAGAGGCCGTCGATGTTGGACGGCCACAGCAGGACGACGGTGGCGCATCCGCGGCAGTAGACGTCGATCATGGCGCTCCCTCAGGTAAGTCGATGTTCTCCCTCCTGCAAGCATCCTCTGCATCCGGCCATCATGCGAGTGGCTGAAATGACATGTACCGCTAAGATTCGGCCATAGGGCTGAACCGCCTTGATACGTTGGCAGGAACACCATGCTGCGCTAATATTCGGCCATGCATCTAATCGCGGCCGTCGCCACCGACAACATCGCCCCCTTCGAACTGGCGGTAGCCTGCGAGGTCTTCGGGGTCGATCGCTCGGAGCTGGGGGTCCGCTGGTACGACTTCATCGTGTGCGCCGCGGATCCGCCGCCCCTGCGCACGTCGGCTGGCTTCACCATCGACACCCAGCACGGCCTGGCTGACCTCGCGCGCGCGGACACCATCATCG
>DATKBU010000073.1:0-9553 GCA_035513815.1 Egibacteraceae bacterium | reverse complement strand
GGCGGTGGCGAGCTGGTCAGGAGGGATGTCCTTGAGCACGAAGCCGCTCGCGCCGGCGCGCAGTGCCTTGTAGACGTACTCGTCCGGGTCGAACGTGGTCAGGATCAGCACCCGGACGCCCCAGTCGGCCTCCTCCACGATTCGTGAGGTCGCCTCGAGGCCGTCCATGTCCGGCATCCGGATGTCCATGAGGATCACGTCCGGACGATGGACCCGCGCCGCCTCGATCGCTTCGAGCCCTGTTCCGGCCTCGGCCACGCCCGCGATGTCGTCGTGGATCCGCAGCACCATGACGAAGCCGCCGCGGACCAGTGCCTGATCGTCAACGACGACGACGCGGATGCTCACGCGGACTCCCCTTCGATGGGCAGATGGGCCACCACCCGAAAACCCCCTCCCGGACGCGGCCCCGCGTCGAGGCTCCCGCCCAGCAGCAGCGCTCGCTCCCGCATGCCCACGATCCCGTGGCCTGCCGCGACCTCGTGGGTGACGCCCGACCCAGGCGCGACGGCGGCGCCCTGACCGTCGTCGAGCACCTCGACGGTGATGCCGTCGCGCTCGCTGCGCAGGTGCACCTCGGTCCGTGTTCGCGGTCCCCCGTGCTTGAGCACGTTGGTCAGCGCCTCCTGGACGATGCGGTACGCGGACAGCTCCACGCGGGCCGGGAGCGGGGCTGCGATGCCGTCCATGGTGACCGTGACGTCCAGACCCGCCCCGCGGATCTGCTCCACGAGACGGGGAACGTCCGCCAGGCCGGGCTGCGGGCCTAGCCCGTTGACGTCGGCCTCCGGTCGGAGGACGCCGAGCAGGTGGCGCAGCTCGTCCAGCGCCTGGCGTCCCGCCTCCTCCACCGCTCCCATCGCCTGCAGGGCGCCCTCCGGGTCTTCGGCGGCGACGGCTTTGGCCGCGCCGGCCTGCACCGTCATAAGGCTCACCCGGTGCGCGACCACGTCGTGCAGCTCGCGGGCGATGCGGGTCCGCTCCTCAGTCACGATCCGTCGGGCTTCGGCGGCTTGTTCCCGCTCGAGCTGGGCGGCGCGCTGCCCGCGCAGCCGGAGACGTCGACCGATGTACCACGCCACGAACATGACGAAGCCGCCGAAGACGACCTCCGGCCACGGCACCGGGTCAGTGATGCCATCAATGGTGACCACGACGATGGCCGCGTCGACGCCTACGTGGCCCCACCGGCGTTCGGGGGCGTAGCGCCCCGCGCTGTACAAGGCGACGATCGCCACCCCGCCGAGGTCCGAGTAGCTGCTTCCGATCGTCACGGCCCAGGCGACCAGCGCCACGGCTAGCACGACCAGCGGCGCGCGCCGGCGCCAGTACAGCGCGGCGCTCGCGACGGCGAAGACCCCCACGGCGGCGATCGGGACGTCGCTGATCGGGCGAATGACCACCGTGTCGCCGGGTCCGTCCACCACGGACAGCGTCAGCAGGAACATCGCGATCGCCAGGACAGCATCCGAGGCCCGCGGCCAGCGGGCAAACGGGCCGCGGAACCTCGGCGGGACGCTGAGGTGCGGCGTTTCCGTGCGGTTCACCATCGCTCCACGGTAAGGCGTCCGACCCCGTCGCGGTTCGTCGGGATGCACCGAGCCACCGTAGGCCAGCCCAGGCGCTCCGGCATCCGTCTGCAGGCGGATCCCCGCCTCCCCCGCCGGCGGGGAGGCCGTCGGCGAATCGCCGCGCGCGATCCGCCTCGCGGCGGAGCGTGAAACCCGTCCAGCAGCGGGCGACGGCCGCGGCGCCGGCGCGCACCGTGGAACCCGTTGCACCACCGCCGGCGCACCGCCGGACGGCAACCCTTACACAGGAGCCCACAGCCATGAATCGCTTGATCCGCCGTGTCGGCGAAGTGAGCGCCCGCAAGCCATGGGTCACGATCGCCGTCTGGGCGGTCGTCGCCGCCGCCGTGATGACCCTCGCCGGGACGGCCGGCGGCGCGTTCGTCGACGACTTGGCCGCCCCGGGCAGCCAGAGCGAGCACGCGATGAAGCTGCTCGAGGAGCGCTTCCCAGAGGCGGCGGGAGGCAGCGCGATGGCTGTGTTCGCCGCCCGTGAGGGCGAACAGCTCGACAGCCACGGTCCGGCCATCTCCTCCGCGCTGTCGCGCATCGCCGCTGTCGAGCACGTCGCCGCGGTGGGCGACCCGTTCGAGGCCGGCGCCGTTTCCCCGGACGGGCGCATCGGCTTCGCCGAGATCGTGTTCGACGTCCCGTCGACGGAGCTCGGCCCTGAGCCCTTGGCGGCGCTGTCCGACGCGATCGAGCCGGTCCGAACGGAGGGACTGTCTGCCGAGATCGGCGGTGACGCGGCGTTCATCAACGCAGAGACCGAGACCTCCGGCGCCGAGGCGGCCGGCGTCCTGGCCGCGCTGGTCGTGCTGGTCGTCGCGTTCGGCACGATCGTGGCCGCGCTCGTCCCGATCACGCTCGCCCTTGTGGCCGTCGCCGCCGGTCTCGGTGGCATTGCGCTGCTGGCCAACGCGATGGAGGTCTCCAGCGCCGCCCCGACGATCGGCGCGATGATCGGGCTGGGAGTCGGCATCGACTACGCCCTGTTCATCGTCGCGCGCTACCGCGAGAACCGCGCTGGCGGTCAGGCAAACGCCGCGGCGCTGTCGGGCGCCATGGGCTCATCGGGGGCCGCCGTCGTCTTCGCCGGCGGCACCGTGGTCCTGGCGATGGCTGCCCTTGTGCTGACCGGCCTGGGCTTCCTGGCCTCGATCGGCCTCAGCACCTCGCTGGTCGTGCTCTTCGCCGTGGCGACCGCCCTCACGCTGCTGCCGGCGCTGCTGACGCTGCTCGGCGACCGCATCGACGCGGGGCGGCTGGTGGGTCGGCGCCGCCCCGTCAAACAGGCCGAGGACACCATGTGGTGGCGGTTCGCCCATCGCGTGTCAGGCCGGCCGTGGCCGTACCTGATCGTCGCGTCGGCGGTGCTGCTCGCGCTGGCCGCTCCGGCGCTGCAGATGCAGACGGGCTTCCCGGACGCCGGCGACGACCCGACGAGCACCACGCACCGCCGCGCCTATGACCTGCTGGCTGAGGGCTTCGGGGCGGGCTTCAACGCCCCGCTGCTGATCGTCGCCGACCTGCGCGACACGGGAGTGGATGTCGAGTCCATCCCCGCGCTGTCCGAGCGCGTCGCCGCGGATCCCGGCATCGCGATGGTCGGCGAGCCGCAGGTCGCTCCGGCCGGCGACACGATCGTGCTCCCCACGATCCCCACCACGGGACCTGCGGATCCCGTCACGTCCGAGACGCTCGAGCGCGTCCGGGCTATCGCCCCCGACGGGGTCTACGTGTCGGGCTTGACGGCGATGACCGACGATCTCACCGGGCAGCTCGCCGACACCCTCCCGATCTTCATCGCCGCGATCTTGGCGGCATCGGTCCTGCTGCTCATGGTGGTGTTCCGGTCGGTAGCAGTGCCGCTGAAGGCCGCTGTGATGAACCTGCTGTCGATCGGCGGCGCCTATGGCGTCGTGGTCGCCGTGTTCCAGTGGGGGTGGCTCGGCGACCTGTTCAACCTCGACGGCGCATTCGTGATCCCCTCGCCGGTGCCGGTGATCTTCTTCGCGGTCCTGTTCGGGCTGTCGATGGACTACGAGGTGTTCCTGCTGTCGCGCATCCGTGAGGAGCACAACGCGACCGGGGACAACGCCGAGTCGGTGGCCCGCGGCCTGGCCGCCACAGGGCGGGTCATCACCTCCGCCGCGCTGATCATGACGGCGGTGTTCCTCGGCTTCGTCGCCAACCCGTCGCCGTTCGTGAAGATGATGGGGCTGGGACTGGCCACGGCGATCGCGCTGGACGCGACGATCGTGCGCATGGTGGTGGTCCCCGCGACCATGGCGCTCATGGGCCGCGCCAACTGGTGGCTGCCCCGCTGGCTCGACCGCCTGCTGCCCCACGTCAGCACGGAGAGCGCTGACGTCCAGCCGGAGCCGGAGCTGGAGCCCGTCCTGGCCGCCACGGTGGGTCGCTGATGGCACGGGACGGGGGGTCGACCGGCGCGGGGACAATTGTCGCCGCGGCCCCCTACCCGGCCCGGCTCGAGGCGCGACTCGACCCGCAGCTGAGCCGGTGGCAGTGGCTGGTCAAGTGGATCCTGGCGCTGCCCCACTATGTGGTCCTGGCGTTTCTGTGGGTGGCGTTCGTGCTGCTCACCGTGGTCGCCGGCGTTGCGGTCCTGCTCACCGGCCGCTACCCCCGGCCGATCTTCGAGTTCAACACCGGTGTGCTGCGCTGGACCTGGCGGGTGGCGTACTACGCCTGGACGGGCCTGGGGACCGACCAGTACCCGCCGTTCACGCTCGCGCAGGCCGACTACCCGGCGACCTTCGAGGTGACCTACCCGCAGCAGCTCTCGCGCGGCCTCGTCTTAGTCAAATGGTGGCTTCTGGCGATCCCCCATTACTGCGTGGTCGGACTGCTGACCAGCAGCGCCGTGCTCGCCGTCGACATCGCCGGGTCCCGCTACGAATTCCTCGACGGAGGCCTGACCGGCCTGCTGTCGCTGATCGCCGTGGTGACGCTGGGCGTCACGGCGCGCTATCCGCAGGGCCTGTTTAGCCTGGTGATCGGGCTGAACAGGTGGGTCTTCCGCGTCGTGGCTTACGCGGCGCTGATGACCGACGACTACCCGCCGTTCCGGCTCGACGCCGGAGGCGCGAAAGCTGCCGACCTCCCCCCGGGGCGTGACCCCCTGGTGCCCGCAGACGAGAAGGAGAACTCATGAAGGCCTGGACTTGGGACCGCTACGGCTCCCCCGACGTGCTGAGGATGGACGACGTCGACGAGCCCGCAATCGGCGGCGGCGACGTGCTGGTGCGCGTGCGCGCCTGCGCGGCCAACCCGTACGACTGGCGGCACGTGCGGTCCGATCCGCACCTGGTGCGCATGACCGCCGGCCTGCGGCGACCGAAGCCCGGCTTGATCCTCGGCGCCGACTTCGCCGGAGTCGTCGAGCGCGTCGGCGTCGACGTGACCCGATTCCGCCCCGGCGATGAGGTGTTCGGCGAGGTCGCGCTCGGCGCGTTCGCCGAGGCGGTCAGCGTCCCGCAGCAGACGCTGGCAGTGAAGCCCGCCGACGTCACCTTCGAGGACGCTGCCGCCGTGCCGATGGCGGGCATGACGGCGCTTCAGGGCCTGCGCGACCAGGGCAGGATCGAGGCGGGGCAGCAGGTCCTCATCAACGGGGCCTCCGGCGGCATCGGCACGTTCGCCGTCCAGCTGGCCAAGGCGCTCGGCGCGCGCGTGACCGGCGTGTGCAGCACGCGCAACTTCGAGCTGGTCCGCTCCATCGGCGCCGACGAGGTCATCGACTACAACCGCGAGGACTTCACCCAGCGCCGGCAGCGCTACGACCTGGTGCTGGACGCGGTCGGCAACCATTCGCTGGCCGAGCTGCGCCGCGCGCTGCGCCGCGACGGCACGCTCGTCATCGTCGGCGGCATCGCAAGCGGCGGCGGCCGGCTGCTCGGGCCGGGCGCGCAGGTGCTCAGGGGCGCCCTCGCGGCGCGGTTCGTCAGCCAGCGCATCGTCGCGGTCCTCGCGAAGCCCAACGCCGAGGATCTGCACTACCTGGCTGAGCTGATAGAGGCGGGAAGGGTTGCGCCGGTCATCGACCGGACCTACTCGTTCGCTGATGTTCCCGACGCCATCCGCTACCTCGAGCAGCGGCATGCCCGCGGCAAGGTCGTCATCACCGTCTGAGCGTGCCTCCGACCTGGTAGCCGGGCCCTATGTCTCCGGTGGAGGGACACTGCTGTTCCAGGTGTGCCGGTGCATCTTCCAGACACCTTCCTCGTTCTTCCACAGCACCATGATCTTGCCCCGGTCCAGCACAGGCCGTCGCTTCCGAACACCCTGGTTTCGCAGCTCGCGCGGACGCAGGCGCATGCCCACCCGCCAGGAGGGCGGCGTGGGATCTGGTGAGGCGCAGCGGCCGTCGGCGGAGAAATCGACGAGGAAGTCAGGGTCCAGGCTCAGGGCGCCGTCGTCGGCGACGTCCACCTTGACCATCCAGCTGTCGATGCCGTCCGAGTAGAACTGGTCGTCCAGCGCCCGATACAGCGAGTTGGTGAGATACGGCGCCTGCCGTCGCGGCTGGACTCGACCATCTGGGGCCCGCCGTTGAGCGGCCGGTGGGCCGGCTGGGTGGCACGCGACCTGGACGCAGTCAGCCCTCCGCGCCGGCTGCGCGGCCGGTGGGCAGGAGGCCCTCGATGAGGTCGGCGGCGGCGGCGCCGGCGTCATGCTGCGCGTAGCTCGCTTGCAGTTCGCGGGCGCGGGCGCGGTACGAGGGGTCATCGAGCAGCGTGCGCAGGGCCTGGCGGATCTGCTCGGCGGACGGGGTCTCGGTCTTGAGGTTGATCCCCGCGCCGGACCAGGCGACGCGGGCGGCGATCTCGTTCTTGCCCTCGGTGACGCCGGCCACGACGACGGGCAGGCCGTGGACGAGCGCCTGCTGGGTGCCGCCGTAGCCGCCGTTGGTCACGACGACGTCGACCTTCGGCAGGAGGTCCGCGAACGGGATGAACCGTTCCACGCGAACGCCGTCCCCCGAATGGCGGGACAGGATCTCCTCGGGGGCGGTGCCGCCCGTGGTCACGACCAGCAGAACGTCCTCGTGCTTCAGCGCCTCGATCGTCGGGTGGATCAGCAGGTCAGGGTCGATCTTGACGGTGCCCTGGGAGACCAGCACCACGGGGCGAGCGTCGTCTAGCTCGTGCCACCAGTCCGGGAGGTCCCCGCTGCCGGGCGCCTCGGGCAGCAGCGCGCCTACGAAATGGACGTTGTCGGGAAGATCTCGCCTCGGATACTCGAACTCCGGGATGGTGCCCTGGATGTAGACCGGCGCGTTCGCCACGGTGTAGTCGAGGAAGAAGCGGTCAGAGGGCGGGAAGCCGAGCTCGGCGCGCACCTGCAGGAAGCGCTTGTGCGCGCCGGCGAACACCACCTTCTCGACCAGGGCATTGAGCAGGCCGTTGCGCAGCTTCCCAAGCGGTCCACCCATGGGCGGCAGGGCGAGCCCGAGGGGTGCGCACTCGGCGCTCTTGGCAGTCAGCGGCGTGACTCCGTAGACCGCCCATGGCAGGCCGCGCTCGTCCGCGAGGAGGGAGCCGGCGAGGAAGGCGGACTCGACCACGACCGTGTCGAAGGGCTCCTTGTCGGCAAGCGCTCGCAGGTCTGTGAGGTGGTCCGGGATCGTGTCGATGAAGATCGCCGGAATGTCATGCTTGAGCTGGGGGATGCCCGACTTGATCGCTGCCCGCCCGGGGAACGACGCCTCGAGGTCGGCTTCGTCGATATCGAGCCCGGCCGTGAAGCCGACATGCCGCGCTCCGGTGCGCTCGACTGAGGCCTTGAAGCGGTCGCTGGTGTACCAGACGACCTCATGCCCGCGGGCGACCAGCTCCCGCGCGATGGGCAGCCCAGGCCGCACGTGGCCGGATGCCGGATTCGAGCCGAACAGGATGCGCGCCATAGCCAGGCCTTCCGCTGAGCGGCTCATCGGCAGCCAACGAGCCCTCTGGCAGATCGGTGGACGACCCGCTCCGCGCGGAGGGCAGCACCTGCCGATTCTACGGGGGAAGGCGGCGGTCGCCCACACTCCTGATGTGATCTCGACATGTGATCTCGACAGTCCGGTGCCGAAGGGCGATGAAGCGGTTGCTGTCGCCATCATCGTGGCGGCCGTCAGATGGCGGGTCTTTCTCGGGAGCCAGCGCATCCGTCGCGTAGCCGCTGGCGTCCGCGCCGTATTTCTGGTGTGCCGACAGTGGGCTCATGCCGGCGTGGACTATCGACACCGGCACACTGATTGCGGCCGCGGTGTTCGTCGCGATCAACGTGCAGACGCTCCAGCACACGGTGCAAGCGCCCTAGGCAAGGTTGGCCGAGTCGCGACGCAGCCGGCAGTCGCCGATCGGTCACCGTCCAGCGCTCGACCGCGCGTCAGGAAGCCATGCGTCAACCGGCCTGCCACCACGCGGCATTGGCTGCGCAGCCATCGTCCGTTCTCAGCTAGCTCCGCCGTCCCCCGCGCCGCTCCGCCACTCGACCAAGAACGATCCATCCCGGGCGTGGCCCTCGTGCCACATGTGCTGTTCGCTTCCGAGACAGCAGTAGATCGCGCGCCCGCCCCTCAACCGGAAGTAGTGAGGGCACTCGGGCGCCCTCGCCTCCTGCATCCTGCGGCGACTCGTCGCCGCCGCGTACACGGACAGCGCGATCGCCAGGATCGACGCCGCCACGACGGCGTTCAGCAGCATCGTCGTCTCCTCTCAAGGCGGCCTCGCGCCGGTGCACGAGGGGCACAAGGATCAGCTCCAAAGCCAGGATCAGCATGACGAACTGCAGACTCAGCTGCGTGGCGTCCGCAGGCAGGAAGGCACGCCGGTACAAGTTCTCCGCGAGCGCGGCCGCGACCAGCAGCAGCGGGACGGCCGCCAGTGGGATCGCGAGCCAGTACAGCGGCCTCCACCACGGGGGAACTCGCGGCAAGGTCCAGACGACGGAGACCAGCCCTGCAGCGAGCAGCGCCCCCACGAAGAACTGGTACGCCGTCACGGAAGCGGATGATGATCTGCAGGGCGGACGAGTGCAGCGTCACGGACCGCTGAGTCCTCGGCGTGACGATGCCGCGCCGAGTGAACCGGCGCCGCGGTCCGGAAGTGCACGGAGCTCACGTCTATTCCGCCTCTCGCTACAGCGGTGTTTCCAAGGTTGTTCGGCTCGCCGCCGAAAGCGCTTGAGGACTCCGGATGGCCATGCGCAGCAGCCTCTGCTCTCGTCGGCGCTCCAGGCTGGCTGAGGACAACTCCTGAGCGGTGCGTCAGCCTGGAAGGTCGCGCAGGATGTAAGCGCGGACCGGCTGCTCCTTCCCCTTGACCTGAAGCGGCGGGAGCGGCTCGACGACGGCTCCGTCCGGCAACCGGATATACGTGCCGTCGCCGATCAGGGCGTCGCCGACCGGCGCCTGCGTCTCGAGGCGAGCAGCGAGGTTCACGGTGTCCCCGATCACGTCGTGCCTACGGTGCCCCCGCTCGCCGAGGATGCCCGTGACGACCTCGCCGCTGTTGACGCCGACGCGGAACTGCGGCCAGCCCGGGTGGTCGCGGGCGACGTCCGATGCGTTCCGCTGAAGGGCCAGCGCGGCGCGGGCGGCGAGCAGCGCATGGTCAGGCTGATCGCCGTGCCGGTTGAACACGACCATCACGGCGTCGCCGAGCAGCTGGTGGACATCGCCGCCCAGCTGCTGCATCGCCGGGATGATGCGCGAGAAGTACGCGTTCAGCATCCGGCGAACCTCGCGCGGATCCGTCCGCTCGGAGTAGGGCGTGAAGCCCTGCAGGTCGGCGAACAGCACGCTGGCCTCCTGCGTCGATTCCAGCGTTTGCTCCAGATACAGCGCGCTGAAGCGCTCCTCGTGCCATTCCTCCCGCGCCGCGAACCCGATCAGGGCGAAGGCGGCGAGCATCGTGATGTGCCACTCCCACCACGAGATCTGCCAGTTGACCGCGAAGGCGATGACCACC
>DATKBU010000072.1:0-2801 GCA_035513815.1 Egibacteraceae bacterium | reverse complement strand
CTGGCGCTGCCCATGGCGGCGTCTCCACCTGGGGCGACGCCCGCGCAGCCGCGCTGCCCGACGGCTCGGCGCACCGAGCCGACCTCGCCAGCCTCTACGAGCTGACCGGCTGCCCTCCGTGGCCCGTGTACGCGCCCGCGCGCCTGCCGTGGCTGCGCCGCGCCGCCGACGGTGGCCCGAACAGCGGGGCCCGAGTCCAGACGCTTAAGGAGTGGATCTTCCACCGCTTCACCGGCCACGACTGGATCGACTTCGTGACCGCGTCGACCACCGGCCTGCTCGACATCCGGCGCCGCGAGTGGTCCTCGGCGGCGCTGTCGGCGGCGGGGATCCAAGCCGGGGCGCTCCCCGAGCTGGTTCCGTCATCCGCCGCGGCGCCGCTACTCGGGCTGATCGCGCGAGGCGTCGGGCTGCCAGGTCCAGTGCCGATGATCGTCGGCGCCGCAGACGGCCCGCTGGTGAACCTGGCCTTGGGCGCGGACGCTCCCGGCGACATCTCCCTGTCGATGGGCACGACCGCTGCCGTGCGGCTGGTGACCGCCGAGCCGTGGATCGACCCTGGCGGGCGCACCTGGTGCTATCGGTTCCATCCGGACGGATTCATCGTCGGCGGTGCGGTCAACAACGCCGGCCTGCTGCTTGATTGGGCCCGGCGCGTCCTCTACGCCGGAGTCTCCACGCAGGCTGGGTTCCAGATGCTGCTGGGAGAGGATGTGCGGACGGTCCCGCCCGGAGCGGACGGTGTCCGGATGCGGCCGTTCCTCGTCGCAGAGCGGGATCCGGCCGCCGGCGCTCCGGCGGCGTCCTTCGAGGGCGTTCTCGAGCGCCATGGGCGGCCGCACCTCGCGCGGGCCGTGGTGGACGCGGTCGCGATGTCGCTGGCGGCGCTCGGCGACATCCTGCTGCAATCTGGCCATGCCAGCGGACATATCAGCATCGCCGGGCTCCCTGCGCGCTATCCGGCGGTCGGGCAGATCATCTGCGACTGCCTCGGGCGTCCCGTGCGCCTCGCGCGCCTCCCTGACGCATCAGCCATCGGAGCGGCGCTCATCGGCTACGAAGCGCTCGGGATGGATCGCCCGCCGGTGCCGGCCGAGACCCGGTGGCTGGCGCCGGAGCCGAACGCCGCGGCCGCCTACTCACGACTGCGCTGCGATCCGCTCGGCGCCGAACCGCGGCAGGCCATCGCCCGCTGAGATCGTCACGCGGTCGAGCGTCGATGAAGCGAGGCGGAACCGGGTACGGCTGTCCAGGATGAAACCTGAAGTGGGCCGCGACTGGCTGCCTCAGCTGCTGACCGCTGCGCATACCCTTCCGCCGGCCGAGCTGCCAACCCTGGTCGGAGACGCCGCCCGATCTCTGGGCGCTCGCGAGGCGGTGGTGTACCTGGCCGACTACGAGCAGGCCACGCTGATGCCGCTGGCGATGGATGGCGCGCACCAGCCGCTCGCCATCGACACGACCTTCGCAGGGAGAGCGTTCTGCGCGGTTGACCTGCTCGAGTCGAGCGATGGCGAGCGCCTCTGGGTGCCCATCCTCGACGGCACCGAGAGGCTCGGGGTCTTAGAGCTCGTCGCGCCTGCGATCGACGACCGCCTGCGCTCCGGTGCCTGGCCGCTGTCCTCGCTGCTCGCGCTGCTGCTCACCAGCAAAACGCTGAACACCGATCTGTTCGCGGTCGCCCGACGGCGAAAAACGATGACGCTGGCGGCGGAGACCCAGTGGGAGCTGCTCCCGCCGCTCACCTTCGCCAGCTCGCGAGTGGTGATCAGCGGGATGCTGGAGCCCAGCTATCGGATCGGAGGCGACAGCTTCGACTACGCGCTGAACGGCGACCTCGCGCACCTCGCAATCCTCGATGCGATGGGCCACGGCATCTCGGCGAGCTTGCTGGCGGCCTTCGCCGTGTCGGCGTACCGGCACAGCCGACGCGGCGGCGACACGCTCGAGGAGGTCTACCGGAGCGTCGACGCAGCACTGACCGTCCAGTTCGGGACTGAGCGGTTCGTCACCGCGCAGTTTGCGGCGCTGGACTGCGCGACCGGCGAGCTGCGATGGGTCAACGCGGGCCACCCGCCGCCACTGCTGATCCGTGACGGGCGAGTCGTCGGCTCGATGACATGCCCGCCCTCGCTGCCGCTCGGACTGGGCGGCCACGTCGAGGCGGTAGCCGTCGAGCAGCTCCAGCCCCGGGATCGCGTGTTCCTGTTCAGCGACGGGGTGGTGGAGGCCCGCTCTGCCCAGGGGAGATTCTTCGGACAGGACCGCTTGATCGACATGCTGGAGCGGGAGACCGCCGCGGGTCTGCCGGCGCCCGAGACCGTGCGGCGCCTAGTCCGCGCGGTCATGGAGCACCACGGGGGCACCGTGCAGGACGACGCGACGATGCTGCTGGTCGAATGGCGGGGGCCGGATGACCCAGGTCCGCCGGAGTGGGTCCCGCAGCGCGCAACCTAGCCGGTCCGCCGGCTGCGGACCGACCGGCGAGGCATGCGCGGATTCTGCCGCGCCGGGGGACGGTGACGTACCGGCCGTCGCTCCTCGGGTATCCCGCGGAGGGCGCGTTCTTGAGGCGACGCCCCCTGGCCAGTGCTGGCTGCGCCGGAACCGGACCTCAGGGTCGAAGCGGCCGCGGCGGTCCTGCGTCGCCCCGCGTCGCGTCAGGCGCCTGACCGGCGCCGTCTGGCTCATCGTCGCTGGGGTCCTGCGCTGAAGCGGGCAGGTCGTCCGGTGGACCTGAGGGCACGCCCTCCGGCGGACCAGAGGGCACGCCCTCCGGCGGACCCGAGGGCACGCCCTCC
>DATKBU010000071.1:0-3274 GCA_035513815.1 Egibacteraceae bacterium | reverse complement strand
CGAGCCGCCGCAGCACCGTGGCGAGCGTGCCGGCAGCCAGCTGGGTCACGGTGACGACTTCGTCAGAAGCGTCCGGATCGACTCCCAGCACGGCCCCCGCTGTCCGGGACCGGCACAGCGTTCAGCCCATCCGAGATCTCGCCATTCGGATCGCATTCGATGACGCCGCCTAACGCTTCTCCCAGCACGTCGGCGGTGATCCGGCACGCATGCTCTTCGTAGCGCGCCGAATGCAGCTCCTGATTGAGGCGCTCGAGCACCTCCAGGTCGCGAACGCGGGCTGCAAGAGCCTCGGCGCGATCAGCTGTCTGCCGCAACTGACGGAGAAGCCGGTAGGCGAGCCACATCGGCAATGCGAGCACCATGGGTGCGAGAAACCCCACGGCTTCGTACACGACCGCGAACAGCGCTCCCAACAGCATCACCACGCCGAAGTCGATGGTGAAGCTGGGTAGCGGCTCCGCCGAGCGAACGGCGGCGTCACGCGGAGTTAGGCGACTAAGCGCAGCAAGTCCGAGGCCAGCCAGAAGCACGTTCACAACGCGGTCGGTAAGCGCCGCGACGATCGCAGCCCCGAGCAACCATCCCGGCCCCCGATCAAGGATCGCTCCAGCCGCGACCGCAGCGGTCCACGTCGACAGGCCAGCCTGCGCATGGTTGAACAAGCGCGCCCATCCTGAGACCCCGCGACGCAGCTCCCGTTGACTGGTTAGGGCAAGAACGTTGACGAACAGCGCAACTGCCGGTCCCAGTACGAGCGCCGAAGCCACGGCGACCGGAGCGTTCAAGCTGACGTCTACTCGCTGCCTCGGCAGCACACGAATCGTCAGCAGTCCGCCTGCCGACACGAAAGCGATCCAAAAGAGCACTTCAAGCGGTCTCGCCACTACGTCAGCCCAGGCATCGGACGCCACTGCGATAGCAGCGACCACCCCGCTTATGGCGACTGCAAGCCCTCGGAACTTAAGTGAATCACTTGGCGAACGAACACCCGCCGCTGGATCCTTGCCCGCCAGCCGTTCGGACATCTCGTCCCCCACACCCGCCATGATTCGCCAGCCGCCCATGAAGGGTTGTGGACGGACCTATACGAACAAAAGGAGTGTGGATCAACGCGGCCCAGGCCGCAAGCAGGTGCGAACCTGGGCGCGCGCGTCTTACATGGCTCCAACTACCACACGGTCTGCCTGGCGCCTCCTGTGGTCAGCAGCGCGATAAGAGAAGCCAACACCGCGAGAACTCGGGGGGACAGACGCTTCATTTCAAGCCTCCTTAGACAACCAACATGGACGAATCCAAGGACGCGCAAAGCGCCGCGACCTCAGACGGTTGTCAGGAGGGCCCTCTCGACAGGCTTCGGTATATCAAGCTGGGGAAAGGCCCGGTACACCCGAACGGGGGATTTTCCTGTTCAGGCGTCGAGCAGATCCCGCAGCGCCCGGACGGCCACTGCCACGGCGGACAGATCGACCTCTTGCTCTCGCTCGATCAGGCGCACCAGCGTGTCCAAGCGCTCGCGGGCGGCCGCGCGCTGCGCCAGCAGAGCGTCGACCGCCTCGGCCGGGGAGGCGGACGGGCTCCGAGACAGTGCCTGCTCCGCGGCAGCGCGGCGGATGTCACGCAGCTCGTCGATCAGCCCTCGATGCTGCCATCGCTGCCAGTGCCCGCTCGGCGTCAGCCGCTCGAGGCGCGAATGCAGCGCGTTGAGCGGCAGCGCCTCATCGAGGCGCAAGAACACCTCTGTCACATGCCGAACCGTCTCGCCGCTGCTGCGAGCGACGCCCGCGACGTCCGGCACCAGGCCGAGCTCTCCCAGCGAGGCCAGCTGGTCGGCGAGCGCGGGATGGACGCCGATTCCGGCGAGGCGCGCAGCCTCCGCGCGTCTCGCCGCTCCGCGGCGCCCTGATGTGACCTCCAGGAGGCTCTTCTCCATCTCCTCGAACGCTGGCTGATCGCGAGCGACAGCGCTGGCGATGTCCTCCACGCCCCCCTGGCGCAGATAGATACGCGTGAACGCGTCGATCATCTGATCGACTCCGAGCTTCAGCGTCACCTGCACGGTCGGATCTACCTCGCCGTCCAGCTCCTCGATCCCGCTCCACAGGGCGTCCGCATTGGCGACGTCGCGCGCCGCCCAGTAGGCGCGCACGATCTCAACCCTGGTGCTCCCCAGCTCGCTGGCGGTCCGGTTGGCGTAGGTGATGCCCATGCGGTTGACGATGTCGTTCGCGACAGCCGTCGCGACGAGCTCGCGCCGCAGCCGGTGGTCATCGAGAAGATCGTCGAACCGCTCGACCGCCAGACGGGGGAAGTAGCCGCGCAGCGTCGCCGCCAGATACGGATCTTGGGGCAGGTCGCTGGCCAGAAGGCGCACCGCGAGGTCGCTCTTGGCTGCGCTGAGCAGCACCGCCAACTCCGGCCGTGTCAGCCCGGCGCCTGCTTCGCGTCGGCTCTCCATCTGAGAACTCGAGGGCAGCACCTCAACGACGCGATCAAGCTGACCATCCTCCTCTAAGGCGATCATCAGCGCCTCGTACGCCTGCATCGCCTCCGAGCTCTGCGCAGCCTCCTGACGCAGCGCCGACGTCTGCAGATACACGCCGCGCAGCACTCGCTCCGCAACGTCCTCCTGCATGGCCGCCAGCAGCGCACCGGCCTCATCGTGCGTCGCCCGGCCTTGGTCGATGGCCTGGTCCAGCAGAATCTTCAGATTGACCTCCCGGTCAGAGGTATCGACCCCTGCCGAGTTGTCGATCGCGTCGATATTGATGTGGCCGCCCCGGCGGGCGTACTGGATGCGCGCGCGCTGCGTGAACGCCAAGTTGCCCCCTTCGGCGACGACGCGGGCCGAGATGTCGTCGGCGTTGACGCGCAGCGCGTCGTTGGCGCGATCCCCGACGTCGTCGTTGCTCTCGCCGGAGGCCTTCACAAAGGTGCCGATGCCGCCGACGAAGAGCAGATCCGCCGGGGCCCGCAGGATCGCTCGGATCACCTCCGGAGGGCTCAGCCATTCGTCGCTGACGCGCAGGACGCGCCGAGCCTGCTCTGTCAGCGGGATCTGTTTGAGGTCGCGCGACCACACGCCTCCGCCATCGCTGATGAGATCTGGGTCGTAGTCGCTCCACGACGAGCCGGGGAGGTCGTGCAGTCGGGCGCGCTCCGCGTACGACGCCTCCGGATCCGGGTTCGGGTCGATGAAGACATGGCGGTGGTCAAAGGCGGCGACCAGCTGGACCGATTCGCTGCGCAGCAGCCCGCTGCCGAAAACGTCGCC
>DATKBU010000070.1:0-13192 GCA_035513815.1 Egibacteraceae bacterium | reverse complement strand
TGCGCGCGAGATCGTCGATGGCCGCCTGAGAGATCGCCATGGTCGCCGAGGCTACCGCACGCTCGGCCCCGACCGGCAACACGGTGAGGCCACCGACCAGCCCGCGCAGCCAGCCGCTACTCGCCCGGCGCGATGTGATTGATCGTGATCGCTGACCCTCGCCCGCGGGTTCCGGGACGATGGTCACCAGCACGTTGCGTCCGCCGAGGCCGCCGACGCTCCCGGAGATGGTGAGATCTGCCGTGCGTCGGACTGCGATCCTGGGCGTCCTCGGCACCGGCTGCGTCGTCCGAAGCGCCGCCGCCCGCATCTGAGCCGAGCGTTCGCTGAAGGTCATCGTCAACTCCCTGTCCGCTCCCGCCGAGCCCGGCGGTCGGGACTCCGGACTGCTACAGCGCGAGCGTCGCCGCCTGGCGGGCGAGCTCCACCAGGCCTCCCGGGAGCACGCCGAGCACCACAACCCCCGCGGCGGCGGCGGCCAGGCCGACGTTCGCGCCCGCGTCGGTCGGCAGCGGCAGGCCGGCCGCCTCCGCCGGCTCGTCCTCCATGAACATCGCGACGATCACGCGGATGTAGAAGAACGCCGCGATGACGCTGGAGACGACGGCGACGACCACCAGCTCGGTCTGGCCGGCCTGCACGCCGGCCCGGAAGATCCCGAACTTGGCCATGAACCCGCCAGTGCCTGGCACGCCGGCAAGCGACAACAGGAACAGCGACAGCATCCCCGCGGGGACGGGGTAGCGCTTCCCGAGCCCGCGCAGATCCGCGATCGTCATCGCCTTGCGGCTCCGGCGCTCCAGCAGCGCCAGCACACCGAAGGCGCCGACCGACATCAGGGCGTACACCAACAGGTAGAACAGCGTGCTGCTGATCCCCGCCCTGCTGACTGCGATGACACCGATAAGCAGGTAGCCGGCGTGCGCGATGGCCGAATACCCGAGCATCCGCTTCAGATCTGTCTGGACGACGGCGAGCACCGCGCCGACGAGCATCGTGACGGCGGCCAGGATCCACAGAACAGGCACCCACGACCATTGCAGTGCCCCGAGACCGCCAGCGAAGACGCGCAGGAACGCGGCGAACGCCGCCGCCTTGGTGGCGGCGGCCATGAAGCCGGTCACCGGCGTGGGCGCTCCTTGGTAGACGTCCGGCGTCCACATGTGGAACGGGACCAAGGCTGTCTTGAACGCGAATCCGACGGCCAGCAGCCCTATCGCCGCCAGGCTCAGGGCGCGGGGCGCGGCGACCAGCGCCATCGCGCGACCCGCCTCAGCGATGTTGGTCGTGCCGGCGACCCCGTAGGTCAGCGCGATCCCGTACAGCAGCAGTGCGCTGGAGAACGCGCCGAGCAGGAAGTACTTCAGCGCGGACTCCTGCGAATTGAGATCACGCTTGGCGAATCCGCACAGCACGTACAGCGCCAGCGACAGGATCTCGATCGAGATGAACACCATGATGAGGTCCGCGCTGGCGGCCAGCAGCGTCATCCCGGTCGCCGCGAACAGCAGGAGGGGGTAGTACTCGCCGCGGTGTATTCGGCGCTCCTCCGCGTAGGAGTAGCCGATCAGGACCGTGATCAGCCCTGCCGCGCACACGGTGAGCCGAGTGAACAGCGCCACACCGTCGATCGCGACCATGTCGGCGATCAGCGAGTCCGTGGCGAGCACAGGCCTGCCATCCAGCAGCGCGCCGCCTGCGTACACCGACCACTGCCATGCGACGACGCCGATGGTGGCGGCGAATCCGAGCCCTGTCAGCAGCGCGCCCAGCATCCTCGGGCGGTCCTGCCACACCCAGGTCAGCCCGAGCTGCGCGAGGCCGCCCAGCGCCACGAGCGCCGGGAGCGCCACCTGGGCATCCGGCGCTCCCGCGAACGCGCCCGTCTCCCACGCGATGAGGCCGGCGCCGCCGGCCAGGACGATGAACGCCAGCGCCGAGGACCGCAGCCGGTTCGGCCCCGCGGTGTCGAGCAGGAGCACGAGGATGCCCACGCCGAACAGCACCAGCTCCGGCGCGATCGCCGACCAGGCGATGTCGGGGATCTCCAGTGGCGCCTGCGCGACGAGTCTCACTGGCCCTCCTGTTCATCAGCGTGGCCCGTCTGCACCGCCGCGGCGTCCCTGTGGTCCTGCACCTCGGCGATGATCTGCTCCACGGTCGGGTTCACGCGCTCGTACAGCGGCGCCGGGTACAGCCCGATCCCGAGCATCAGCGCGACCAGCGGCGCCATCACTGCGATCTCGCGCCCGGTCAGGTCGGTCATCTGAGCTGAGCGCCCCTCGACGGGGCCGTGGAACATGCGCTGATAGGCCCACAGCAGGTACAGCGCGGCCAGGATGACACCGAAGGCCGCTGCGACCGCCGCCCACGGCGCCGTCTGGTAGGCGCCGAGCAGAATCGGGAACTCGCCGACGAATCCGTTCAGCCCTGGCAGCGCCAGGGATGACATGGCGGTGAACAGGAACAGGCCGCCGAAGATCGGCGCGGCCTTCGCCAGCCCCGAGTACTCGGCGATCTCGCGGCTGTGCGTGCGCTCGTACATGAAGCCGATGAGCAGGAACAGCGCGCCGGTGGAAAGGCCGTGGTTGATCATCTGCACGACGCTGCCTGCCGCTGCCGTCGCGTCGAGCGCGAAGGCCCCGATGACGACGAAGCCGAGGTGGGCCACCGAGGAGTACGCCACCAGGCGCTTGATGTCGCGCTGCATCATCGCCACCAGGGCGCCGTAGAGCACCCCGATCACGCCGAGAACCAGGATGACGGGCCCGATCTCGATGGTGGCGTTGGGGAAGTAGGGCAGCAGGAAGCGCAGGAAGCCGTAGCCGCCGATCTTCAGCATGACCGCCGCCAGGATCACCGAGCCGACCGTCGGCGCCTCGGTGTGGGCGTCTGGCAGCCAGGTGTGCACAGGGAACAGCGGCACCTTGATCGCGAACGCGATGAAGAAGGCCGCGAACAGCAGCATCTCCTCAGCGCCGGTCAGCGGCACCGCGAGCAGATCGGCGTAGGCGAACGAGACGGCGCCGCCGGCGAAGTACAGGTAGATGATCGCGACCAGCATGAACAGGCCGCCGAGGAACGTGTAGAGGAAGAACTTGATCGCCGCGTAGCGGCGCGCCGCCCCTCCCCAGATGCCGATGAGCGCGTACATCGGGACGAGCATCGCCTCGAAGAACACGTAGAACAGGATCAGGTCGAGTGCGAGGAACAGCCCGATCAGCGCAGCCTCCAGCGCCATGAGCGCAGCGAAGAAGCCCTTGGCCCGATCGGCGTGCTCCCAGGCGGCCAGCAGCGACAGCGGCATGATCAGCGTGGTGAGCAGGACCAATGCCAGGCTCAGGCCGTCCACCCCGAGCGTGTACGCGATGCCCCACTCGGGGATCCAGGGCAGCGCCTCGGTCAGCTGGAAGCCGGCCTCGCCAGCCGTGAAGGCGCCCAGCAGCCACAGCGACAGCGCGAAAGTGATCGCCGAGCCCGCCAGCGCGGTCGCGCGGATCACGTCGCGACGCTCAGCGGGCACGAAGGCGATCAGCAGCGCGGAGACCGCCGGCACGGCGATCAGCGCGGTCAGCAGCGGAAATCCCTCCATCAGGCGACCGTCCCGAGCAGCAGGATCGCGACCACGATGGCGGCGCCGGCCAGGATCGCCAGCGCGTACGTGCGGACGAAACCTGTCTGCAGCCGGCGGCCGAGGCTGCCCATGCCGCCGGTGGCGCGGGCGATCCCGTTGACGGCCCCGTCGATCCCGGCGCGATCGAAGAAGGCGAATGCCTCGGCCAGCATCCTGCCCGGGCGCTCGATAGCACCCTGGTACAGCTCGTCGACGTAGAACTTCTCATACGCCAGGCGGTACGGGCCCGCGGCGGCAGCGCGCGCGGCTGCGCGGTCACGGCGGACGGCGAGGTCGCCCCGCAGGTACAGCGCCCACGCGACGGCGATGCCGAGGGCTCCGGCGCCGAGAACCGCGAGCATCGCGGCGCCATGCGCCACGAGCGGCGCCTCGCCGGAGAACAGCGCGACCGACGGCTCCAGCCAGGCGTGCAGGAACCCGTGCTCAGGGTTCCAGAACCGCAAGAAGGCTGCGGGACTGACATTGAGCAAACCGGCGAATGCGGCGCCCACCGCAAGCAGGACCAGCGGAATCGTCATCGTCGGCGGAGACTCGTGCGGGTGCAGGTCCGCCGCCCTCGGCTCCCCGAGGAAGATCAGGAAGAACCAGCGGCTCATATAGAAGGCGGTGATCCCGGCGACGACAGTCCCGATCAGCCAGATCCCCTGCGCTCCGGGAGTGTCAAGCGCCGCGATCAGCACCTCTTCCTTGGAGAAGAAGCCCGAGAGCGGCGGAATGCCGCTGATGGCCAGCCAGCCGACCAGCGACGTGGCGAAGGTGATCGGCATGGCCTTGCGCAGCCCGCCCATCCTCCACACGTCGGTCTCGTTCGCCAGCGCGTGCATCACCGATCCGGCCGCGAGGAACAGCAGCGCCTTGAAGAATCCGTGCGTCAGCAGGTGGAAGACCCCCGCCACCTGGGCGCCGACCCCCACGCCGATGAACATGTAGCCGAGCTGGCTGACGGTGGAGTAGGCCAGGATCCGCTTGAGGTCCACCTGCGCGCAGGCGATGAGCGCAGCGAGCAGCGCCGTCGCGGCGCCCACCCAGGCCACGAACAGCCCGATATGCGGGATCAGGGCGAAGATCGGCGAGGTGCGCGCCAGCAGGTACACGCCCGCGGTGACCATCGTCGCCGCGTGGATGAGCGCGGACACCGGCGTCGGGCCGGCCATGGCGTCGGGCAGCCAGACGAACAGCGGGATCTGCGCGCTTTTGCCGGTCGCCCCCGCGAACAGCAGCAGGCCCACCGCGACGGCCAGGCTTCCACCGATCACGGCCCCCGGCTCTGCCAGGACGTCGGGAAACGACAGCGTCCCGAAGGCGCCGAAGATGACGAACATGGCGATCATGAAGCCGACGTCGCCGACGCGATTGACCACGAACGCCTTCTTCGCCGCGCTGGCGTAGGAGCGATTCTCGAACCAGAACCCGATCAGCAGATAGCTGCAGAGCCCGACCAGCTCCCAGCCGACGAACAGCACCAGGAAGCTTTCGCCCAGGACCAGGATCAGCATCGAGGCGGCGAACAGATTGAGGTAGGCGAAGAACTGCGGATAGCGCTCGTCGCCGTGCATGTACCCGACCGAGTAGACGTGGATTCCCAGCCCGACCCAGGTGACCAGCAGCACCATCACGGTTGACAGCGGATCGACCAGCACCGCCCAGCTGACCTGCAGATCGCCGACCGGCAGCCACGTGGCGACCTCGTGGACCAGGACGCGGCCGCCCTCGGGCTGGGCCAGCAGCCAGACGAAGATGATCGTGCCCAGCACGGCGCTGAACGCCATCGCCGCGATCGCCGCGATCGCGGCGCGCTGACCTAGCCGCCTGCCGAAGATCAGCAGCAGCCCGGCCGACACGGCGGGAACGATCGGCAGCAGCCACGCCAGCGCCGGCGGCGTGCCCGCTGCGACCTGCCCTACATGCTCCATCCGTCGCTCCCTAGTACCGCAGCGCGTCGACGTCATCGGCGTCGGACGACGCCTTGAGGCGGAACAGGTTCACGATCAGCGCCAGCCCGACGGTGACCTCAGCGGCCGCCACCACGATCGTGAAGAAGCTCAGGACCTGGCCGTCGACGTTGCCGTGGATGCGCGAGAACGTCACCAGGGTCAGGTTCACGCTGTTGAGCATCAGCTCGATGCACATGAACATCACGATGAGGTTGCGCCGGACGAGCACCCCGACGGCGCCCACCGTGAACAGCGCAGCCGCCAGCGCCAGGTACATCCCCGCGGGGACCGCCGCGGTCATGCCCGCGCCTCCTCGGCCTCGACATCCTCGACCGTCTGGAGCTGGTCGACGAGGTCAGCGGGATCCTCATGGCGCCGCCCGAGAACCAGCGCCCCCAGGGCGGCGATCACGAGCAGGACGCTGGTGATCTCGAAGGGCAGCACATAGTCGGTGAACAGCACTCGCCCGACCGCGGCCACATTGCCGCCCTCCTGGGCGTTGACTGCGGCCAGCCCTGCGCACAGCGACCCGCTCGCCTGCGCCGCGTCAGCCGCGGCAGGGCACACCGCGTCGGCGCCGAGGTAGGGACCCGCGATCGCCGGGACGAGGGCGACGAGCAGGATCACTCCCACGGTCACCGCGGCCACGCCCTGCCCGCGGATCCGGTCTGAGAAGGTCTGCGTGCGCGAAACGCCGAGCAGCATGAGCACGAACAGGAACAGCACGACGACCGCGCCTGCGTAGACGATGACCTGCACGATGGCCAGGAACTGCGCTTCGAGCACGGCGAACAGCACCGCGATCGCGAAGAAGTTGATCACCAGCATCAGCGCCGCGTGCACGGCATTGCGCATCAGCACCATGGAGATCGCGGCCCCGAGCGCCACCACGGCCATGATCCAGAACACGATGAACTCAGCCATCCGCTGAGCCCTCCTCGTCGGCGGCGCCATCGGCGCGGGTCTCGTCGGGCGGCTCGAATCCGCCGCCCAGCAGCGCCGTGCGGACCGGGTCTCCGTGCTCTTCCGGGTTGGGCTGGCTCGTGGGCGACCCTTGGGACAGATGCACCAGCGGGTTCTGCGCGACGTGGCCGTCGTAGTAGCGGATCCCCCGCGCCGCCACCTCAGCGTCGGTGTGCGGGGTCGGGTTGGCGCCCTCCGGCAGGGGGGCGAGCAGCTGCTCCTTGGTGTAGATCATCGCCTCCCGACTGTCTGCCGAGAACTCGTACTCGTTGGTCATCGTGAGCGCGCGAGTGGGGCACGCCTCGATGCACAGCCCGCACAGGATGCAGCGCAGATAGTTGATCTGGTAGTCGATCCCGTAGCGCTCGCCCGGCGAGTAGCGCGCCTCGGGCGTGTTGTCCTCCCCCACGACGAAGATCGCGTCGGCGGGGCAGGCCCAGGCGCACAACTCGCAGCCGACGCACTTCTCCAGGCCGTCGGGATGCCGGTTGAGCACGTGCCGACCGTGGAAGCGCGGCTCGGTGGCGCGCCGGACGTCCGGGTACTCGGTCGTGACGACCGGCCGGAACATCGTTTTGAACGTCAGGCCGAAGCCCTTGCGCAATGGCGTGAACATCTAGCCCCCCACCTGTGCGCCGGCGCGCTTGTCCGAGGCGCGCGCCGCCTCGAGCGCTCGCGCGCTCGGACCGCCGCCCGGCGCCCCCGGAGAACCCTGCGGATCGCCGCCATCGCCGTCGGCGGCCGCGGGGCGCCGCTCGCCGAACAGCGACAGCACAAGCACCACCACAAGGAGGATCGCCATCGCGGGGAACGCGTAGCGCCGGATCACTGCCTGCTCCTGCGTCTGGCCGAGCACCACGACGACGCCGGTGAACAGCGTCCAGATCAGCCCGAGCGGCAGCATGACCTTCCATCCCAGCGACATCAGGCGCTCATACCGGACCCGCGGCAGCGTTCCGCGCAGCCACACGAACACGAACAGGAACAGCGCCACCTTGGCTGCGAAGTAGACGACGCCGAGCAGCGCGCCCCAGATCGTGCCCTCCAGCCCGAAGGTCGGGCCGGCCGGCCCGCCGAGGAACAAGGTGACGGCGACGGCGGACATGGTGATGACGTTCATGAACTCAGCCAGGAAGAACATCGCGAACTTCGCGCCCGAGTACTCGGTGTGGAAGCCGGCGCCCAGCTCGCCCTCAGCCTCGGGCAGATCGAACGGCGGGCGCTGGGTCTCCGCGACCGCCGCGCTGAAGAACAGCAGGAACGCCAGGATCTGCGGGATGATGTTCCAGGCCGGGATCGGTCCGAACAGCGTCCCGCTCTGGGCGGCCACGATGTCCGAGGAGCGAAGCGAGCCGGTCCAGATGAACACCGCCGCCAGGCTCAGGCCCATCGCCAGCTCGTAGCTGATCATCTGGGCGGTCGAGCGCACTCCCCCGAGCAGCGGGTACTTCGAGCCCGACGCCCAGCCGGCGAGCACGATCCCGTACACGCCGATCGAGCTCATCGCCAGAATCCACAGCAGGCCGATGTCGGGATCCCACACCTGCAGGCGCACCACGCGCTCGCCGATTTCGAAGGATCCCCCGAACGGGATGACCGCGAAGGTGATCATCGCCACCACGGCCGACATCGCCGGCGCGGCGAGATACACCGCGCGGTCCACGTTGGTCGGCGTGATGTCCTCCTTGAAGAACAGCTTCGCGCCATCCGCCAGTGTCTGGAGGAGGCCGAAGGGGCCGAGCCGGTTGGGACCCAGACGCGACTGCATTCTGGCGACGACGCGGCGCTCGGCCCAGATCAGCAGCGCAGTTCCGACCAGCCACAGCGCGAACGCGCCGACCGCGACCGCCGCGACGATGAGCACGCCGACGAGGTCCATCAGCTGTCTCCCTCGTCGCGCTGGTCCTCGCCAGCTGCGCCGACCGAGGCCAGCTCGCCTGCGGCCGCCTCGATGCGCACGCGCGCGGGCCCGCCTTCGGGGCCGCCCGCCAGCGCGGCGGCGACCGCCGCGGTCTCGGGAAGGATCACGCAGCCGCCTGCGACCGCCGACGTCGGCTGCGCGGGAAGCTCCACGCGCCCGCCAGGACCGGTGATGGCGATGGGCTCGCCGGGCGCGATCCCCAGCCGCTGCGCATCCGCGTCGTTGATCTCGGCGTCCAGCGGGCGAGCGGTGCGCTTCAGCTCATCCGCGCCGGCCAGCGTCGTCCCCTCGCCGATCAGGCGCGGCACGGTCACTGCCGCGAACGGCCAGTCCTGGTCGCCGCGCGCCGCGGCGGGCGCGGGCGCCGACCACTGCCCCGTCGACGCTTCGACGCGGCCCTCGGCGCCGTCTGCGGCCTCCATCAGCGGGGCCGCCTCGCGCCGGACATCCGCCGCGGTCTCCCACCCGAAGTCCGCGCCGAGCGCCTGCGCCAGCTGGCGCAGGATGTCCCAGTCCTCCTGCGCCAGGCCGGCCGCCGGCACGGCCTGCGTGAACGGCTGCCGGCGACCCTCCCCCGTGGGGAACGAGCCGACGCGCTCGTGCGGCGCGGCAGCGGGGAGCACGACGTCCGCAGCGGCGCTCGTGCGGGTGGGAAGCAGATCTTGGACGATCAGCGTGTCCACGGCCTCCAGCGCCGCCTGCGCCAGCGCGGGGTCCTCGAAGTCAGCTGCCGGGTCGACCCCGACCAGGTACAGGGCCTTGATCGTTCCGGCCGCGGCCGCATCGAGGATCCCCCGGGCGTCCAGCCCGGCTGCCTCGGGCAGCCTGCTCCAGGACTCGGCGACGGGGCCGGGGTCGTCCAGCCGGCGCCCGCCCGGCAGAAGCCCTGGCGCCAATCCGGCATCGACCGCGCCGCGCGCTCCGCTGCGCCGGGGAACCCATGCGAATCCGTGGTCGCGGCGGCGGGCCAGCGCGGCGGCCGCGGCGAGGCCGCCTGGCGACGCGGCGAGACGCTCGCCTGCCAGCACCAAGCCCGCCTCTGCGGTCACGAGCGCGGCGATCACCTCATCGAGGAGCTGCGGCGCCTCGCCATTGCCCGCAGGGCCCGCGGCTTCCCCGCCGGCAAGCTCGGCGAGCGCCGCGGCCTCAGCGCCGGCGGCAGTCGGGATCCAGCGCCACGCGATCTCCTCCAAGCCGCCGAGGGCCGGGCCGACGACCACGACCTTCTGGCCGCTGCGTCGCCACGCCTTGCGCAGGCGAAGATGCAGGATGGGCACTTCCTCTCGAGTGTCCAGCCCCGCGATGACCACGACGTCGGCGTTCTCGACATCCGCATAGGTCGGGGAGACCGTGCCCGCGACTGCAGACAGGATCGGCAGCTCTTCGGCGCGCGGGCGAAGACGGAAGTCGATGTTGTCGGTGCCGAGCGCATCCCGCGCGAAGCGACCCAGCGCGTAGGCGTCCTCGTCTGCCAGTCGGCCGCCGGTCAGCACCCCGACGGCCTGCGGCCCGCCGTGGTCCAGGGCGGCGCGCAAGCCATCGGCGGCTCTGCGCAGCGCGACCGTCCACGAGACCTGCTCGCGGTTGCCGAGCTCGTTGCGCACCGCGGGCGCCTGCAGCCGCTCGGGATGCGCGACGAACTCATAGCCATAACGGCCCTTGTCGCAGTTCCACATCTCGTTGACGGACGTGTTCGTGCGGGCGAGCTGACGCTGCACCTGGCCGCGGCGCTCGTCCACGCGCAGGTTGCAGCCGGCGCTGCACTGGTTGCAGATCCCGTCGTGGCTGCGCAGATCGAACGGACGGGCGCCGAAGCGGTAGCTGGTCGACGTCAGCGCCCCGACCGGGCAGATCTGGACCACGTTGCCCGAGAAGTAGGAGTGGTAGGGCTCGTCCTCGTAGATGGCCACCTGCTCCAGCGCGCCGCGCTCGAACAGCTCGATGAAGCGGTCTCCGGAGATCTGATCGGAGAAGCGGGTGCAGCGTGCGCACAGCACGCAGCGCTCGCGATCCAACGCGACTGAAGCCGAGATGGGGATGGGCTTGATAAAGCGGCGCTTCTGATCGACGAAGCGGCTGTCCGAGGGGCCGTGCGCCAGCGTCTGGTCCTGCAGCGGGCACTCGCCGCCCTTGTCGCACTGCGGACAGTCCAGCGGGTGGTTGATGAGCAGGAACTCCAGCTGGCCCTCCTGCCCTTCGCGCGCGATGTCGCTGGTCAGATGGGTCTTGACGACCATGCCGTCGGTGCAGGTCGTCGTGCAGGAGGTGAACGGCTTCGCCTGACCCTCGACCTCGACCAGGCACTGGCGGCATGCCCCGACAGGGTCGAGCAGCGGATGGTCGCAGAAGCGCGGGATCGTGATCCCGAGCTTCTCGGCAGCCCGGATGACCAGTGTCCCCGCGGGGACGTCCAGCTCGATGCCGTCGATGGTGACGCGAACGGTCTGGCTCACGATTGCGCTCCGGGACGAATGTCGCCGCTGTTGGAGGTGACCGGCCCAGCATGGGGCTCGATGTGGTCTGGAAGCTTGCCATGCTCGATGAGGTGCTCGAATTCGTCGCGGAAGTACTTGATCGCTGACTTGATCGGGCTCGTGGCCCCGTCGCCCAGGGCGCAGAACGCCCGGCCGAAGATGTTGTCGCACGCGGTGTCGAGGACTTCGACGTCCTGCGGACGGCCCCGCCCGTCGATGATGCGCTGCAGCACCTGCGCCAGCCAGAACGTGCCCTCGCGGCACGGGGTGCACTTGCCGCAGGACTCGTGCTCGTAGAACCGCGTCCAGTTCAGGCAGGCATCGACCACACTGGTGCGATCCGAGAACATCATCATCGCCGTCGTGCCGAGCAGCGAGCCGGCCTGGGCGACGGATTCGTAGTCCATCGGCACATCGATGTGCTCGGCGGTCAGCAGCGGCGTCGAGGAGCCGCCGGGCGTCCAGAACTTCAGCTTGCGATCCGGCAGCATGCCCAGGCAGGACTCATCCACGATCTGGCGCGCCGGGGCGCCGAGCGGCCATTCGTAGTTGCCGGGCCGCACGACCTCGCCGGAGACGCAGAACACCTTCGGCCCGGGCGACTTCTCGGTCCCGATCGAGCGGTACCAGTCGACGCCGCGCTCGAGGATGTGCGGCACGTTCATGATCGTCTCGACGTTGTTGACCACCGTCGGGCACGCGTACAGCCCGGCGACCGCGGGGAAGGGCGGCCGCAGGCGCGGCTGTCCGCGGCGGCCTTCCAGGGAGTCGAGCAGCGCAGTCTCCTCACCGCAGATGTACGCCCCGGCGCCGTAGTGCAGCGTGACATCGAAATCGAAGCCGCTGCCCTGGATGTCCTCGCCCAGCCAGCCCGTGGCGTAGCACTCGGCGATCGCGTCCTCGAGGCGCACGCCCGGCCACAGATACTCCCCCCGCAGGTAGATGAAGCTGCGGCTGCAGTTCAGCGCCCGCGCCGAGATGATCATCCCCTCGAGCAGCTGGAACGGGTCGCGCTCCATGAGCTCGCGGTCCTTGAACGTCCCGGGCTCGCCCTCGTCGGCGTTGACCACGAGGTAGATCGGCTTGCCGGTGTCCTGAGGGACGAAGCTCCACTTCAGGCCGGTGGGGAAGCCGGCCCCGCCGCGCCCGCGCAGCCCTGCGTCCTTGACCAGCCCGATGATCTCGCCCGGGGGGGTGTCCAGCGCGGCCCGCAGGCCGGCGAACCCGCCGGTGCGCAGGTAGCCGTCGAGGGTGTGGGAATCCGGCTCGCCGAACCGCTGGGTGAGGACGCTGACGGGCTCAGCCATCCTGGTCCTCCTCGCTCGCGCCGCCGTCGTCTTCGGCGTCCGGCTGTGCGTCGGCGGCCGCCGGCTCGTCGCCAGCGCCCGGCTCGTCATCGGCGTCGGGGTGCGGCCCCGGATAGCCGTGCTGTCCGCTGCCCGACGCGGGCGCGAGCTCCTCCGGGGCCTGCTCCTCCGCGGCCAGCGTCTCGGAGCGGGCGAACTCCGGCTGGGTGTCATCCCGGGCTGCGCCGGCCTCGGCCTTCTCCGCGGCGGAGGGCTGGGCGGCGAGGGCACCGAGCCCTGCGAGGCGGTATTCGATCTCCCGCACGCCCGGCGGGGTGAACCCGCGGGTTGGAGGCGGAGGGCTGCCGGCGACGACTGCGTCCACCAGCTGCTCGGCGGCCTCGGGAGTGAGGCGCTCATAGTTCAGGTAGTCGACGGTGACCACCGGAGCCCCCTCGCAGTTGCCGAGGCACTCGGCGTGCTCCAGGGTGATCGCGCCATCCTGAGAGGTCTCGTTGTGCCCGACCCCCAGTTTCGCGGCCAGCCGGTCATAGACCTCCTGCGCGCCCCGAACCTTGCAGCTGAAGTTGGTGCAGACGCTGACCAGATGCCGTCCCAGCGGCGCGCGCTTGTACATCGAGTAGAACGTCGCGACCGCCATGACCTCGGCCTTGGTCAGTCCCAGCAGCTCTGCGCACTCCGCGACGCCGTCCTCGCTGATCATCCCGTCCTGCGCCTGCACCAAATGCAGCAGCGGCAGCAAAGCCGACCGCCCCACCGGATACCGCCCAACAAGCTCCTCAGCCCTCTCCCTCAACTCCTCAGCAAACACCTACACCCCGCCTTTCACACTTGCGGTTGCAGCCAGAGGGGTCCCCACTAGAGCCGGAAGCGGGGCGCCAGGGCAGCCCCGGAAAGAGACGCGGGGTCACCTGTCCACCCCTCCCAGAACCGGATCCACGCTCGCCACCGCCGCGATG
>DATKBU010000069.1:0-6105 GCA_035513815.1 Egibacteraceae bacterium | reverse complement strand
ACCCGCCGGGAGCGAGCGCCCAGTCAACGCGAGCTGTCGCCGCCTCCTGCCGGCCCTTCGGGCTCCTAGCGGATGCGTAGGACTTCGACGAGCCTAGTAGTTGGTCCGGCTATTGGTCAAGACCATTTTCTGTGCTCGATGACCGTCTTCGGCATGTTCATACAGGTTTTGGCCCGCGAGTGGTCCGATCCATATGCCCCGAAGACGGTGCGCGGGGAAGAGACCATTTCCGCTGGTCACAGCGCCCGCAGTCCGCCCCTAGGAATGTCGATGCGGCCACATCATGGCGAAACCGCGCCGGGCCGCGCCGAAGGCGAGCTACGAGAGGCGGGTGAGGGCAGCTCCCGGGACGGCGCCAGTCAGATCGCCGTCGCGCAGCACCGGCACGCCGGCGACCCAGACATGGCGCACGCCCTTTGCCGGGCGAGTGGGCTGCTCGAAGGTGGCCTCGTCACTGATCTCGTCTGGGTCCAGCGCCACGACATCGGCGACGAAGCCCGGGCGGATCAGTCCCCGCGCGCCGAGGCCGAAGCGGCGCGCCGCATGGCTGGACAGATGCACCGCGGCGGCTGCCCAGTCGTAGTCGCCGAGCTCCCGGACGTGTCTGGCGAGGAACCGCGCGAACGTGCCCCACGCCCTCGGGTGGGGCACGCCGCCCACATAGAGCCCGTCTGACCCTGCCATGTGGGCAGGGTGGCGCAGTAGCCCGCGCAAATCGGCCTCGGCGTGCGTCGCTGGATGCGGGAACACGCAGCCGACCTGCAGCTCGGATTCGACCAGCAGCTGGCAGAGGAACTCGACGAGCTCCTGACCGGCGCGCTCGGCGGCCTGCGCCACGCTGAGGCCCTCGCACCAGCGCAGCTGCTCAGCGCCGACCAGCGACAAGCGCCCGCGCGCGAGCGCGTCGGCGCGCGCCCCTGCGATTTCGTCGCGCAGTCGTGTGCGCACCGCAGGATCCGACAAGCGCGACAGCGTCGCGGCGGGGCCGCCTTCGTGGGCCCACGCCGGCAGGGCCACCATCGCCAGGATCGAGCTGCCGTGACGGTAGGGGTAGGTGTCGAACGTCACGTCCACGCCGGACGCGCGGGCGTCATCCACCAGGCCGGACAGCAGATGGACAGGTCCGTGGTAATGGCTGACATGGAGCGCGGCACCGCTGGCGCGCGCCACGGCGACCGACTCTTCCATGGCTGAATCCGACGCGGCCTCGTAGCCGCGCATGTGAGTCGCCCAGACGCCGCCCACCTCCGCCACGCCCGCGGCGAGGGCAGCCAGCTCAGCCGCGTCTGCGCTGGCGCCGGGGGCGTACTCCAGCCCGGTCGACATTCCGAGCGCGCCGTCTGCGAGACCAGCGCGCAGCAGATCGCGCATCTGGGCGACCTCGGCGTCCGAGGCCGCTCGCGGCTCGGCGCCGATGACCTCCAGGCGAAGATTCCCATGCGGCACCAGATAGCCGTAGTTCACGCCGGTGCGGCCCCGGTAGGTCTGCAGCAGCGCGGCAACGGTCACCGGCGCGGGCGCGAACCGCTCCCCCGGCCCGTTCACCGCGCCGAAGTACGCGCCGACATAATCCAGCGTCGCCGCGCCGGCCGGCGCGAACGACAGCCCGTCCTGGCCGAGGATCACCGACGTCACCCCTTGACTGAGCAGGGCGAGCTGAACATCGTCGCGATCAAGGACGCCGTCGGCGTGCGAATGCGCGTCTACGAAACCGGGCAGCAGCAGGAGCCCGTCGCAGTCGATGACCTCGGCGTCGCCGCCCGGCAGACGACCGACCGCGACGATGGCCCCATCCCGCACGGCGACATCGGCGCGATGCGGCGGCCCGCCCGCGCCGTCCACCACCCAGCCGCCGCGCAGATCCAGCTGCGCCCGCTCAGCCATAAGCCCGCCAACCGCCGGAAGCATCACCGCTGACCCAGATCATGGCGCTGCGCCATCCGCGGCCTCACCGCCGCGCTCGGGCAGGTGGCCCGCGACAGCCTGGCCGATGGCCTCGACCGCGGCCATCGGCGCAAGCCCATAGTGATAGAAGTCCACGGTTGCCACGTCCGCCGCCGCGAGCACCGCGAGCTTAGCGGCGAGGTTGCCCGCGCCGTCGCTGTCGGGCGCCATCGGACGCAGCACCGCGCGAAGCGGCGCCGATCCGCCCAGCGCGCGCTGATAGGCGCCCGCCTCCATCCCGACGCGCCCCGGATCGCGCGCGTACAGAAGAGCCGCGTACTCGTCGGAGAGTCGGGCGATCTGGGCCACGTCGACGCCGAGCTGCCACGCCAGCGACGCCGCCGGCTCGCCGGTGGGCGCCCCCGTCGCATAGCCCTTGGCGGCACCGACCTGATCCATGAACACCAACCGGGACCCGCCCGCGCGCAGCGCTCCAGCGATCTCGCCGATCAGGTCTGTCACGATGCGCTGGCGCATCCGCAGGTAGCCCAGCAGGTCCTCGGAGCCGAGCGCCGCGACCGCCGTCCAGGTTGCTTCCTTCACGCGCGGATCCGCGTCGCCCGCAAGAGAGCGGTCTACTTCGTCGCGCGCGAGGGCGGCCACCGCCTGTGCGTCCACCCCGTCGTCCCTAGCGGCGGCGAGGCAGGCGCCGCAGAAGCACAGCCCGAGCAGCTGGCCGGCGACCGCCAGCAGGGGCGCGAACCGGCGCTCGTGGTGGTAGCCGTGCTCAGCCCCCGGGTAGTGCAGCGACTCGGCGATCACCGTGTCGGGGCGGTGGCGCGCGAGGTCAGAGGCCAGCGCGACGGCGTAGTCAGCGACCTCATCAGACGCTGGACACAGATCAGTGCGGGAGACATCGCCGAACGCGTTGCGGACCGCGCAGTCGGGCCGCAACCCGGCCAGGCGCGAGTTGTGCAGGAACACCGCCCAGGCGTGAAACTCCAAGCCGCGCTGGGCGGCAGCGCTTCGAGCCTCAGTGAACGGATCAGCCGAGCCGTCGCTGAGCCAGCTCGCCTTCGGCCGCAGGCCGGCGGGATAGCGATCGAAGTCGGGCGAGAAGTAGTGCAGACCGCCCTCGCGGTAGACCACGCGCCGGTCAGGGCGGTGCGGCAGGACGTCCTTGGCGGTGTGGTACGTGGCCGCGACCGCCACGCCCCGCACTCCGAGATCGGCGATGCGCGCCAGGGTCTGGCCGATGCCTTCCTCGACGAGGTCGTCGAGGAAGGCGTAGAGCGCGCCGGCGCGCGTCATCAGCGCAGCGCTGCGACGAAGTCGATCTCGACGAGGATGTTCGGCAGGGCCGACCCCACGGTGGTCCGTGCGGGCGGGCCGTCGGGGAAGAACTCGGCGTAGGCGCGGTTGTAGTCGGCGAAGTCCCGGACGATGTCCGACAGGTGCGACGTGGCCTTCACGACATCCGAGTAGTCCAGGCCCGCCTCGGCCAGCACAGTTCCGAGGTTGCGCAGAACCTGGCGGGTCTGCTCGCCCACCTCGTCACCGACGATCTGACCCGTCTCAGAATCAATCGGGCCCATCCCCGCTGTGAACAGGAAGCCGTTGGCGATGACGCCCGCCGAGTAGGCCCCGGCCGGGTCAGGGGCGTTGTCAACTTTCAGTCGCTGGACGCTCACGTGCGCGATCCCTTCTCGAGTGCTGGAAATCGGATGCTGTCAGGGCTGAGAGCTTAGAGGTCATCCGATCGCCGTGCGCCCATGGCGCGCCAGCGCAAGCTCGCGGCGGCACGCCCTCGACAGGGACCACGTCTCGAGGACGCGCTCGCGCAGCCGTGACCGCTCAGGAGGCCCCGCCCGGCCTCTGCGGCGCTGGACGGTCAGCTGGCTCCCCCGCAGCTCGCCTTCAAGCGTCTGCTCGCAGCGAGGCTCGAGATCCGGCACTGCGAAATCGTGTCGGTACAGCGTCGCGACTCGCCGCTGCTCGGGAGGGCTGGCCTCAACGGGCCACGACAGTCGGACCTGGCCGGCTTCCCAGTCCTCGACGCCCGCGACCGTGGCGCGGATCGCGCCGCCGTCATCCCACGCCACCACCCCATCGGTCGGCAGCGTCCGGGCGGGGATGGCGCCGACATCGATCGCCGACACGCGAACCAGCAGCCGCGGCAGATACCACCAGTGCTCGCGACGCGCCACCAGCGAGTCTGTGTACTTCCGCGATGGCGGGTGCTTGCGCAGCTCCTGCTCGAGCAGTTCCGCGGTGAACATCGCGCCGTCGCGATCGGCCTCGACCCGCAGTCGCACCGCCGCCGTCGCCGGCGCCCATCCGGGGAACGCCAGGCGGGGCTCTGAGAGCACGATCGCTGCGCTGGAGGAGGCGATCAGCGCCTCAGCCAGCGGCCTGGCGGCGTACGTCAGAGCGAAGACGACCTCCTCGTCGTGCACCAGGGGGACCAGCGCGCAGATCCCGACGCTCGCGTCGGGCCGGCGGTAGGCGATCTCCGCGAGGATGGCGCGCTCAGCGGAGCGGATCAGGTCCGCCGACGCGCTCATCGTTGACTCAACGCATGGATCTGCATCGTTCAAGGAAGGCTATGACGATTCAGCCCTGCAGTCGGGGCTGGCCTGCCGCTATTCACGAAAGGGACCGCCGCTCGTCAACCTCAGTCTTCGCCGGGAAGGGGAGCACTATGCCGGCCATCGTCATCGTCGTCGTCGTCCTGGTCGCCTACGCCCTCGGATACCGCTACTACTCGACCTATCTGGCCGAGCGCGTGTACGCGCTCGATCCCGAGTACGTCACCCCGGCGCACAGATTCCGTGACGGGGTCGATTTCGTTCCGACGAACAAACACGTGCTGTTCGGCCACCATTTCACCTCCGTCGCCGGGGCTGCGCCGATTGTGGGGCCGGCGATCGCGGTGTTCTGGGGCTGGCTTCCGGCGTTGGCCTGGGTCGTGATCGGCACCATCTTCGCCGCGGGAGCACATGACTTCGGGGCAATTGTCGTGTCGGTCCGCAACCGGGCGCGCAATATCGGCACGCTGACCTCAGAGGTCATCAACCGCCGCTCCCGCACGCTGTTCCTGCTGGTCATCTTCTTCCTGCTGACGCTGGTGAACGCCGTGTTCGCCATCGTGATCGCAAACCTGTTCATCAACTTCCCGGGCGCCGTCATCCCGATCTTCTTCGAGATCCCCATGGCGATCGGGATCGGTCAGCTCATCTACCGCAAGCAGACGCCAGCTCTGGGGGCCTCCATCCTCGGCGTGGTGCTGCTGTATCTGTCGATCCCAGTCGGCAACGCCTTCCCGATCAGCCTGGCGGGCGTGGCCGAAGGCGTTGGAATCAGCGAGCGCGCGCTGTGGATCCTCATCATGTTCACCTACGCCGGGATCGCCTCGCGGATCCCCGTCTGGGTGCTGCTGCAGCCGCGCGACTACATCAACAGCCACCAGCTGTTCATCGCGCTGTTCGCGATCTTCGCCGGCGTCGCCGTCGGGATGGACCGCATCGTCGCGCCGGCGGTGAACACCGGACTGCCCGAAGGGACCCCGAACTGGTTCCCGTTCCTGTTCGTCACGATCGCCTGCGGGGCGATCTCGGGGTTCCACAGCCTGGTGTCCTCGGGGACGACGTCAAAGCAGCTGGACAAGGAGACCGACGCCCGCTACGTCGGCTACATGGGATCGCTCGGCGAGGGCTCGCTGGCGGTGGGCGCCATCCTGGCGACGACCGCCGGCATCGCCATCGTGGGACTCGACTGGGGCGTGCAGTACGAGACGTTCCAGGCGGCGGCCGCGGGCGCGGTCGGAAACTTCGTCCAAGGCGTGGCGGGCTTCACCCAGAACCTCGGGGTGCCCATCGCGCTCGGGACGACCTTCGCAGCGGTCGTGGTCGTCTCGTTCGCGGCGACGACGATGGACACCGGCGTCCGGCTCCAGCGCTACATCATCCAGGAGATCGGCGATATCACCGGTCAGCGCTGGCTGCGCGAGAACCTGACGGTGGCCACGCTGCTGGCGGCGCTGATCCCATTCGGGCTCGCCGTCGCGCCCGGTGACTTCGCGTTCGGACGGCTGTGGACGCTGTTCGGCACGACCAACCAGCTGACTGCCGGCCTGGCGCTGGCGGTCATCGCCGTGTGGGTGCTTCGCAAGCGCCGCAACCCGCTGGCTCAGATCATCCCGCTGACGTTCCTGCTGGTGAT
>DATKBU010000068.1:0-3324 GCA_035513815.1 Egibacteraceae bacterium | reverse complement strand
ACGCGGTGCTCCCACAGCCGCTCGCCGTCGCCCCGTCGGAATGCTTCCACGACGAGCCAGACCTCGCCCGCGCTCCCTTCCGGCCGCTGGCCGCCGAGAGGATGCTCCCGTTCTGCGAGCGAGCGATCGTCTCGCGCCAGCTGGGGATGAGCGCCGGGAGCCACGACCGCGGCGCCGATCTGCGAGGTGACGAACACCCGATCGCCCCAGACAATCGGCGAAGACGCGCCGAGTCCGGCGAGCGGGACTTTCCAGGCAACGTTCTCGCTCGCGCTCCACCGCGTGGGGAGGCCGGATTCGGGCGAGACCCCGGCACTCGACGGGCCGCGCCAGTGAGGCCAGTTCCGGGCTGTCAGATCGTGGCCGGTGAGCACCGGCAGCGCCCCGGCAAGAAACACCAGCGTCACGCGTGAGCGCGCCCAGGTCCGGCTCGGCATGGGTCCCAGTATAGCGAGGCTCGACGCAGCGCACCGTCGCAGCTTCACTCCTGGCCTTGGGGCTTGTTCGACGCCGCGAGGCCGCGCCGCGAAGGCGCGTTCTCTTGACAGCGTGCGACCAGGGGGGCGAGACTGTGCCCAGCGCGCCGTTGGGGCGCCTCCTGTCCGCGGCAAGGGAGCCTGCTCCCGCCCAACATGGTTCGTCCCGTCGCCCAGCGAACCTTCTTCCAGCCTGGTACTCAGCGGACTCAGGCATTACGGGAGGAAGGCTCATGCCACGCCAGACCACGCCGGCCACTACCCTCGATAACCTCAGGAAGGAAGCGAAGCGCTGGCTGAAGGCGCTCCGCGCGAACGTGGCGGACTCCCACGCCCGACTGCGGCGAGCGTGGCCCGACGCACCATCCCCGCCGGGGCTGCGCGACGTCCAGCACGCGCTCGCGCGCGAGCATGGGCTGCCTGGCTGGGGCGCCCTGAAGAACCGGCTGCATCCCGACTCGCATCTGCGGCGCTACGAACGGGTCGCCGAGGCTCTCGTGCTCGCGTATGGCACCGGCGACGAATCAGCCCTTCGCGTCGTCTGGGACTTCTTCGGCCACCGGAGATCGCTCGAGGGCATGCGGCGCTACATCCGGCTCGATCTCGGCAGACCCGAAGAGTTGCAGGACGGCGAGGCCGACGCGATCGCGCTTGCGGACGCGCAGGCGCTGGTCGCATGGTCACAGGAGTTCGAGAGCTGGGACGAGCTGGCGGCATTCGCCTCGACGGTGTCGCCACGACAGGCGATTCCGGCCAAGGCGGTGGCGGCCTTTGCGATGGATGCCGACGGCGGGCGGAACGAGGTCTCGCACTGGCGCCTGTGGGATCAGGCCATCGCGCGGCTCCACGCGCTGTCTGAGCCGGGCCTCCACGCCCACGGCCAGATGACCGACGCCCTTCTCGAGCGCATCTCCAGGGTCGCACACGTCACGGCCCTCGACCTGGAAGGATCCCGGAACCTGACAACCGAGGGATTGCGCTGCCTGGCACGGCTCCCCGCGCTGCGACACCTGAACCTCGCCGGGTGTGGAGTCACCGACGAGGGCCTGGCGATCCTCCGGGAGTTGCCGGCGCTCGAGTCGCTGGTGCTGGCGTGGACCCGCGTGACGGATGCAGGCGCCGCGCACCTGGGCGCGTGCGAGCAGCTTCGAGCCGTGGACCTGTCCGGCACACCGACGGGCGACGGCGCCATCGCCGCGCTGGCCGGCAAGCGGTTGCTGTGCGACTTTCGATCGGGCAACCAGGTCACCGACGCAGGTCTCGCCCGGATCCGCGAGCTGCCGGTGTTCGGGACGTGGCACGGCGGCGTCGAACGGATGTCGCTGCTCGGTTTCGATGCAGGCCCGAATTACCTGATGCTGCGCGGCCCCTTCACCGACGCGGGCTTCGCCAGCCTGGGCGCGCTGGAAGGACTGTTCGCGCTGAACGTCGACAGCGACCGGCTCGCGATCACCGGCGCCGCGCTCGCGCCACTCGCGGATCTGCCTCACCTGGCATGGCTCGCCTTCGATGCCAGGGACCAGTCCATGCCGCACATCGCAGCGCTGCCCCGGTTGCGCTTCCTGATGTGCCAGGACACCCCGGCGGGCGACGAGGGGTTCATGGCGCTGAGCCGGTCGCCCACGATCGAGTACATCTGGGGACGCCGATGCCATAACCTGCGGCGCCGTGGATTCACGGCGCTGGCCAGCATGCCAGCGCTGCGGTCGCTGTCGGTGAGCTGCAGGAACGTGGACGATCCGGGACTGTCGGCGCTGCCGCGGTTCCCCGCGCTCCGCGAGCTGATGCCGATGGACATACGTGACGAGGGTTACGTCCACGTGGGCGGTTGCGAGCGGCTCGAATCGCTGGTGCTGATGTACTGCCGCGAGACGACCGATGTCGCCACCGAGCACATCACGGGGCTGCCCGGCCTGAAGAAGTACTTCGCCAGCTACACCCGGATCACCGACCGGACGCCACAGCTGCTCAGCGGGATGCCCTCGCTCGAATCGATCACGTTCGACTCGTGCGCGGGGCTGACCACGGCGGGCATCGCGAGCCTCGCGAGCCTGCCGCGCCTGCGCGAGCTGCACGTGTCGGGCATGCGCCCCGTGAAGGCCGACGTCGTGGCCGCCTTTCCTTCACACGTCCGTGTGCGGCGCTCGATCTGACGTCCCTCCATGCCGGGTTCACGGGCCTCCGGGCATGCGCCCTGACAGGCCGGGGCCATTCGCCAACACCTCGGCAGCGGATCTCGCGGAAACGGCCTGTGCGTCTGGCCTCGGGGCGGATGGGGGCAGACCTGCTCCCTGAGACTGCCGCATCCGCCGAGGCACCCTGACCGTGAAGGAGCTCCCGGTCCCCCGCCGGCGAGGACGCCGAACCAGCTCGGGATCGACGAACGGCGCAGGACTCGACCGCGCCCGACGGTCATCGAGCCGGACACCAGGACACACGACGTGCCGTGCTCCGTTGAGCGGCGGCCTGAACCGCGATAGACTCCCAGCGTCCATCGGCTCGTCAGCGGATGAAGGCGGACATGGATCGACGCGAGTTCCTCATCACCTCCGGCATGCTGGGTGCCGCCATCGCGGCGGGGTGCACGCCGGGCGTCCCGCCGGCGTCGCCGGCGCGGCCGCGGCCCGCGGGGCTGCGCGGAGAGGCGCTCGACCTCGCGCTCGGCGCGCTCGACTCGGCGCGGGCGGCGGGGGCCGCCTATGCCGATGTGCGCGTGCAGCGGAACCGCCAGCAGCTCGTCTCCACGCGCGAGCGGCAGATCGCCGGCCTGGCCGACAGCGACAGCTTCGGCTTCGGCGTGCGCGTCATCGCGAACGGGAGCTGGGGCTTCGCCGCCAGCAGCGAGCTG
>DATKBU010000067.1:0-8157 GCA_035513815.1 Egibacteraceae bacterium | reverse complement strand
GCCGACCGCCGCCACGCTGCAGGGCGAGCGACTCGAGATCTACCGATGGCTCCGCCTGCGCCGGCGAGTGAGGTCCCCCTCCCCCGCCGGTCATGCCCTCGCGACCGGGGCAGCGCGCTGGGTTGCGTGCGCTCGCGTTCGTCTGTGAGCGCAGACGCACGCAACCCCCGAAGGCGACCTCGGTCGATCCCGAATATCAGTAAACGGCGCAAAACCTCGCGACCACAGCGACCCGTCTGATTGGACGACGGTGCGAAACCCTCTTGTCTGCTCAAGAAATCCGCCGCTCCCACCGAGAGACTAAGCAGAAAGGGCTAGTCATCACCTCCAGGAGGCCTGAATGTCCAGCTGGTCGGTTCCGTCCACTGAGATCGCCCGCAACCGCCGCCGCCGCACCATGTTCACCGCCGCGATCGCCGCCGCGAGCGCGCTGGTGCTCGCAATGGCGCTGTTCAGCTCGCTCGGGGTCTAGCGCCCCTTCTGGGGCCGACGCGAGCTATCTGAGCGTCGCGGGCAGTCCCAGCGCTTCGCCGAGGCGATCGAGGAAGGCCGAGCGCGCCATCTCGATCGCCCCGAGCGAGGCCAGGTGCGGTGTCGGCAGCTGAACGTCCAGCAGCGAGAATCCGCCCGCGCGCAGGCGCTCCACCAGGTCCACGAGCGCGGCCTTCGACGCGTCCGGCACTCGATGGAACATCGATTCGCCCATGAACGCGCCGCCCAAAGCGACGCCGTACAGCCCCCCGCACAGCTGGCCGGCGCGATCCCACACCTCGATGCTGTGCGCGTGGCCCGCGTCGTGCAGCCGGCGGTACGCCGACATCATCGCGGGCGTGATCCACGTCTGATCGCCGGGGCGGTCCGCGCACCCGGCGATCACCCCCTCGAAGGCCCGGTCAAGCGTGCAGCGCAGTGCGCCAGACGCCAGTGTGCGGCGCAGGCTGCGCGAGACGCGCAGCCCGTCGAGGGGCAGCACGGCGCGGGGATCCGGCGACCACCAGTACAGGGCATCCCCGGAAGGCCACGGGAAGATCCCGTGGGCGTAGGCGTCGATCAGCGTGTCGCACGCCAGATCCCCGCCCTGGGCCAGCGGCGCGTCGGGGGGTCCGTCCCGAGGATCGGGGAAGCGGCTGGCAGAGGGCCGATCCAAGGTGGCGGGCGCTCTATGGCTGCAGGAGCCGGTGCAGGAGCGCGGCGTCGCCGGGGCACTGCTCGCGGTACTCCTGGAAGCGGTCCAGCTCTCGCGGCGCCTGGTCGAGCTCGACCTGGGTGAACCCGCGGCGCTCGAAGAAGCGGGCGCGGTCAGTGGTGAGCAGGAACAGATCGGTGACCCCCCGCTGCTCAGCCGCGGCAGCGACGTGCTCGATGAGCGTCCCGCCCATCCCGGTGCCGCGTCGGCGCGGCGCGACGCACAGCGAGCGGAGCAGGCCGACCGACCCGAGCGCCTCCAGCCCGACGACAGCGACCAGCCCGCGCGAGTCGTCGACGACCCACAGCGTCGCCCTGCCCAGGCCCTGCACGGGCAGGCCTTCCGATTCGAGCAGCTGCAGGATGGCGGGCAGGTGCCCGACCGAGGCGGGGATCGGAGGCGAAGTCATCCGCGTGCGCCCATCCCGTCTAAGTCCGTCAACGGATATCGGCGCCCATCGCGTGCGCGCCGCCGTCGGCGTGCACGATCTCGCCGGTCACCGCCGGCGTCCAGTCGCTGAGGAGCGCGCACACCACCCTCGCGGCCGGCTCGGCGTCGTTGACGTCCCATCCCAGGGGGGCGCGGCGCTCCCAGGACTGCTCGAACTGCTCGAAACCGGGGATGTTCTTGGCTGCCATGGTGCGCAGCGGCCCGGCCGCGACAAGGTTGACCCGCGTGCCCTGGTCGCCCAGATCGCGAGCAAGGTAACGGCAGCATGACTCGAGGCCGGCCTTGGCGACGCCCATCCAGTCGTACACCGGCCACGCCACAGTGGCGTCGAAGTCCAGCCCCACGATGGCCCCGCCGCCGGACTTGGCCAGCATCGGCGCGAAGGTTCGCCCAAGTGCCGCCATCGAGTAGGCCGAGACGTGCACGGTGGTCGCCACATCGTCCCAGGACGTCTCGAGAAACCCACCTCCGAGTGCGGACTGCGGTGCGAACCCGATGGCGTGCACGAGCCCGTCAAGGTGATCCCAGCGATCGCCGATCGTCTTCGCTGCGCGCTCGAGGTGGTCGCGGTCGGTGACGTCCAGCTCGATCACGTCCGGCGGTTCGGCGAGCCGCTGGGCGATCCGCTGCGTGATCGACAGCCCTCGTCCGAATCCGGTGAGCACGATCTCTGCGCCCTGCTCCTGCGCCAGTCGCGCGACCGAGAACGCGATCGAGGCCTCTGTGAGGACCCCGGTGATGAGCAAGCGCTTGCCGTCTAGCAGCATCGATGAAGCCTCCTCGCAGAAGCCGGCCTGAGCCGCTCAGGCCGACAATCGCTCGCAGCCTATCGCCGCTCGGCCCCGGCGGTGCGATTACGCCGCCTATCCGGCGGAAGTGCACCTTCGAGGCCGCCGACGCCGGCAATTGAGTGGCGCCGAACTACTGCGGCAAGTCCTACTGCGGCAGGTTGTCGTGACGAAAGCCCGGGCGGAGTGCGCCCTCCAGCGAGGACAGCGTCGCGGCCACGACCGCACGGGTGTCTTCCGGGGCGATGATCTCATCGATGCTGAGGCGCTCCGCGGGGATATGCGGTGCCATCGCCTCGGCCTTGTAGCGTGCGATCAGCTCCTCGCGGCGCTCCGGCGCCTCGGCCAGCTCGCGGCGGTAGATCACATCGACGGCGCCCTCGGCGCCCATCACGGCGATCTCCGCGCCCGGCCAGCTGAACGCGGCATCAGCCCCCAGCGACTTCGAGTTCATGACGATGTACGCGCCGCCGAACGCCTTGCGCAGCACGATCGTGACGCGGGGCACGCTGGCCTCGGCGTAGGCGTAGAGCAGCTTGGCGCCCTTGCGGATGATGCCCCCGGTCTCCTGACCGGTGCCGGGCAGGAACCCCGGCACGTCGACGAGGGTGACCAGAGGGACCCCGAACGCGTCGCACATGCGGACGAAGCGTGCCGCCTTCTCGCTGGCGGCGATGTCCAGGCACCCGGCCAGCACCAGCGGCTGGTTGGCGACGACGCCGACGCTGCGGCCATCGACGCGCGCGAAGCCGACGACGATGTTGGGCGCGAACCTGGCGTGCAGCTCCGTGAAGCTGTCCGCGTCGACCACCCCGTCGATCACGCCCCGCACGTCATATGGCTGGCGGTGATCGGCGGGGATCGACGGCATCGGGCGCGCATCGGCAGGCGGAGCGTCCGGCGAGGCGTCCCAGCACGAGCTCGGCAGGTAGCTGAGGACGCGGCGCGTGAGGTCGAGCGCGTCCTCTGCGTCCTCGGCGACCATGTGCGCCACACCGGAAGTCTCGGCGTGGACGTCCGCCCCGCCGAGGTCGTTCAGAGTCACATCCTCGAAGGTGACGGCCTTCACCACGCGCGGGCCGGTCACGAACATGTGCGCGCGGTCGCGCTGCATGATGACGATGTCAGTCAGCGCGGGCGAGTACACCGCTCCCCCGGCGCACGGGCCGAGCACCACGCTGATCTGCGGCACGCGCCCGGACATCGCGACGTTGCGGCGGAAGATCTCGCCGTAGCCGTCCAGCGCCGCGACGCCCTCCTGGATGCGGGCGCCGCCCGAGTCCAGCAGCCCGACCACCGGGGTGCGGGCGCGCATCGCGTGGTCGAGCATCCGGGTGATCTTCAGCGCATGCATCTCCCCCAGCGAGCCGCCCAGTGCGGTCGGATCCTGAGAGAACAGCGACACCGGTCTGCCGTCTAGGCGGGCGGTGCCCGTGACCACGCCGTCTCCGGCCGGCCGCTTGCGGTCCAGCCCGAACGCGGTGGCGCGATGCTTCGCCTGGCTGCCGAGCTCGGTGAAGCTGCCGGGATCGCTCAGGGCGTGCACGCGGGCGAGCCGGTCGGCGCGGACGTCGATCTCATCGATGCTGGACCCCGTGTCAGGCTTCATCGCTGTCATGGGGCGGTCACCACCAGCACAGCGTTCTGACCGCCGAATCCGAACGAGTCCGACATCACCACGTCGATCTTGCCTTCGCGCGGGGCCTTGGCGACGACATCCAGCTGGACCTCGGGATCCTGGCTCTCCAGGTTGGCCGTGGGCGGGATGACCCCGTGCTGCACGGTGAGCACGCTGAAGGCGGCCTCGATCGCGCCGGCCGCGCCGAGCGAGTGGCCGGTGACGCCCTTCGTGGAGGTGACGATGACGTGCGGTCCGATGACCCGCTCCAGGGTCTTCGCCTCGGAGGCGTCGTTCAGCGGCGTGGAGGTGCCGTGGGCGTTGACGTGCTGCACCTCAGCAGGGCTGATGCCGGCGTCGTCGAGGGCGGCCCGCATCGCGCGCGCCGCCCCGTCCCCCTCCGGGTCGGGCGCGGTCGCGTGGAAGGCGTCGGCCGATGCCCCGTAGCCGGCCAGCAGCGCGCGGACCGCGGCGCCGCGCGCGCGAGCGTCCTCGGCTCGCTCAAGGATCAGGATTCCGGATGCCTCCGCGGCCACGAAGCCGTCGCGGTCGACGTCGAACGGGCGAGATGCCGCCTGAGGCGCGTCCACGCGCCGTGACAGCGCCCCCATCTGAGCAAACCCGGCGATCGACAGCGGGGTCACGCCAGCCTCAGTTCCCCCGGTGATGGCGAGGTCGCACGCGCCGCTGACCAGAAGATCGCGAGCGACCCCGATCGCGGTGGCCCCGGACGCGCAGGCGGTCGCGGTCACAAGGTTGGGGCCCTTCGCGCCGAACTCCATCGCGAGGTAGCCGGCCACCATGTTGGGGACCAGCATGGGGATCAGCATGGGACTGACTTTGTCGGCGCCGATCGACAGCATTCGCTGATGCTGCTCCTCCCACGTCGCCGCTCCGCCCATGCCGCAGCCGATCACGACCGCGACACGGGGGCCGTCCCATGACTGCGGGTCGAGTCCGGCGTCCGCGACCGCCTCGCGGGCGGCCACGATGGCCAGCTGGACGAAACGGTCGAGGCGGCGCGCCGCCTTCCGTCCGAGCAGCTCCACGGCGTCAAAGCCCGGCACAGTGCAGGAGAAGTCGACGGGGATACCCGCGAGGTTGGGGTCCGTGGCGGCCGCCGAGACTCCCGACAGCACGCCTTCCCAGCTCGCCTGGGTGCCCAGACCCGCGGGCGTCACCAGCCCGAGGCCGGTGACCGCGATGTCGGGACGAGCGGCGGCCGACATGCTAGGCGCCCGCCACCTTGGCGCCCTTGGCCTCGAGCAGGTCGACGGTCTCCTGCAGGGTGACCAGCTGCTCGGCCTCCTCATCGCTGATCCGCACGCCGAGCTCCTCTTCGGCGGCCAGGGCGAACTCGACAAGGTCGAGCGAATCCAGATCCATCTCCTCGAACGTCGCCTCAGGCGAGACGTCCTCGGCGGGGACGCCGAACTTGTCGACCAGCAACCCGGCGACCCGGTCATATACAGCGCTCATTGATGCAACCTCCAGAGGTTCGTCAGTCAGGGACACGAAAGACTACGGGGCGTTCAGCTCCGGCCAAACCAGCAGCGCCGATCCCCAGCTCAGGCCGGCGCCGAAGGACGTGAGCAGGATGCGCTGGCCAGGGCGAAGGTCGCCCTCCGCCAGCGCCAGCGGTATGGACGCGCCGGTCGTGTTGCCGTAGCGGGCCACATTGCTCACGCAGCGCTCCGGCGGGATGCCCAGGCGGTCGGCGACCGCGGTCATGATGCGTGCGTTGGCCTGGTGCGGCACGAGCCAGTCGACATCGTCGATGCCGATGCCGGCCGCGTCGAGAACCCGCCGGGAGGAGTCGGTCATCCGCGAGACCGCCTGACGGTAGACCTCCTTGCCGTCCATCTTCAGGTAGTGCGCTCCGGCGGCCACCGACTCGGCAGTGGCGGGCTGGCGCGAGCCGCCGCCGGCGATCGCCAGCAGGTCCGACCGCTCGCCGTCGCTCCCGAAGTCAAACGGGCCGACCTGGCCGATGTCGCCGGGACGGGCGTTTCGCAGGACAATCGCCCCGGCCCCGTCGCCGAACAGCACGGCGGTGCCGCGGTCGGTCGGGTCGACGACACGGCTCATCGTGTCGGCGCCGATCACCAGGAGGCGGTCGAAGATCCCGGCTGCGATGAGGCCGGATGCACTGGCCAGCGCATAGACAAAGCCGGAGCAGGCCGAGTTGACGTCGAACGCGGCAGTGCCGCTCAGCCCGAGTCGAGCGGCGACCTCCGGAGCGCTGGCGGGACACGTCCGATCAGCTGTCATCGTGGCCAGCACGACCGCGTCGATCTCTCCCCCGCCGGCTGACTTGAGCGCCTCCGCGCCGGCCTCGACGGCCAGATCAACGGTCGCCAGTCCCGGCTCGGCGATGCGGCGCTCTGAGATCCCGGTGCGCGAGCGCACCCACTCGTCGGAGGTGTCGATCCGCGCTGCCAGGTCGTGGTTCGTCACGACGGTCGGCGGGACGGCGATCCCCAGACCGGCGATGACTGCTCTGCGGGCCTCCGGCGGGCTGCCGGTCGCGGTCATGCGGTCTCCGCGCTTGAGCGGTGCAGCCACGCGAGGCCCTGACCGCGCGTGACAAGCTGTCCGGCGCGCGCCAGCAGCGCCTGCACGTCGGCAGCGGCAGGAACACGCACCTCGTCCGCGCGCCCGCGCCCGCCTGTGATGTGCCCGATCACGTCTCCCGCCGCGACCGTCGCGCCGGGGTGGACCAGCGGGCGGAAACGGCCGGTGCTCGGCGCCACTGCGATCGCGAGACTGGCCGCGACTGTGCCCGCGAGCAGCGAGGCCGGCTCGGCCAGATCGATGCGATCCGCGGAGCTCGGCGTCGCGGCAGGCGCGCCGTTGAGCGTGCGAGTCAAGACATCAGTCATGGTGGGGAGCCTTCGTGGGGGAATCGGGGGTGCGTTCCCAACCACTCTATTGACATTGACGTCAATGTCAACTCCCCGGCACCCGCCCGAAGGTACAGCTGCGGCGGCTACCATCGCGGCGATGACGACGCTCAACGCTGCTCACGGCGAACTCGCCGACGTCGCACAGGCCATGGAATCGCGAATGGCGCTGCACCGCGCGGACCTCGAGGCGCTTGTGAGGATACCGAGCGTCAGCGCGCCGGGATTCGACGCTGACGTGCTGCGGCGCAGCGCCGAGGCTGTCCGCCAGCTGCTGGCGGATCGCGGCTTCGCCGGCGCCCGCCTCCTCGAGGCCCCTGGCGCGCATCCCGCCGTGTACGCCGAGCTGCTCGCCGCCGGACCGGATGCCCCGACCGTGATGCTGTACGCCCACCATGACGTCCAGCCTCCCGGGGACCCCGCGGAATGGGACAGCCCGGCCTTCTCCCCGCACGAGCGCGAGGGGCGGCTGTACGGGCGGGGCGCCGCCGACGACAAGGCGGGCATCCTGGTCCACGTCGCTGCCGTCGATGCGTGGCTGCAAGCGCGGCACCGGATCCCTGTGAACGTCAAGGTCTTCATCGAGGGGGAAGAGGAGACCGGCAGCGAGCATCTGACCGAGTTCCTGGGAGCGCACTCAGAGCTGCTGGCGTGCGATGCGCTGGTGATCACCGATTCGGTCAACTGGAAGATCGGTGTCCCGGCAATCACTGTGACGCTGCGCGGCCTGGTCGACGCGGTCGTCGAGGTCCGAGCGCTGGATCATGCGCTGCACTCGGGCATGTACGGCGGCCCGGTCCCAGATGTCCTGAGTGGTCTGGCCAAGCTGCTTGCGGCGATGACCGACGAGCACGGGGCCGTGGCCATTCCCGGTTTCAGCGACGACGTCGTCGAGCCCACCGCTGTTCAGCGCGACGCGATCGCTGGACTTGACTTCGACGAGGAGAGCTTTCGCGCAGAGGCCGGTCTGCTCGACGGCGTCGAGCTTGCGGGCGAGCGCGGCCGCGGTCTGCTCGAGCGGCTCTGGCTGCGCCCCGTCGTGACCGTGATCGGGATCGACGCGCCGTCCGTCGCCGGGTCTTCGAACACCTTGGCGCCAACCGCGAGAGCACGGGTCAGCGTGCGCCTGGGTCCCGGGCAGGACCCCGTGCGCGCCCGGCGCCTGCTGTGCGAATGGCTTGAGTCGAACGCGCCGTGGGGGTTGCGCGCGCA
>DATKBU010000066.1:0-18737 GCA_035513815.1 Egibacteraceae bacterium | reverse complement strand
GCCCTCCTGGGCGCGAAAGATCAAGGTGAGCGGCCCCGGCCAGTAGCTCGCCATGAGTCGCTCGGCGGCCTCAGGGATCTCCGCGGCCAGCCCTCCGACCTGCCGGGGACTGCGGATCAGCACGCTCAGCGGCGCCTGGCGACGCTGGCGCTTGACGGCGAAGACCTTTCGCGTCGCCGGCTGGTTGAACGCGTCGGCGACGATCGCATAGCCGGCGTCCGTCGGGATGACCGCCATGCCGCCGTCGCGCAGCACCTCAACGACCCGGTCACGGGCGGTGTCGGCGTCCTCTGCGGGGATCAGTGTCGGGATCTCTTCGCTCACGGACCGATCCTACGGGCCGGTCGCCGTTCACGCGTTCACGCCGTTCACGCGTTCATCGGGCATCCCGCACGCCCCTTCCGGTCTCCCAGGCACGGCAGCGCCGCTCAGCGGGCCCGAGCTGCGACGATGCGGTCGCGCCCGGTGAGATCCTGGATGATCGCGGTGTCGGCCAGGTCCGCGGACTCGCACAGAGCAGCCGTTTGGGCGGCGCGGGTGTCGGCGACCTCGAGCAGCAGCCAGCCACCCGGCCGAAGCCACCCGGAAGCCTCAGCCACCAGCCGGGAGACAACCTCCTGGCCCGTCGGCCCGCTGACCAGCGCGTCATGCGGATCCCAGTCGGCTACCTCGGTGGCGAGCTCGGACACCTCGCCTGCGGCGATGTACGGCGGATTGCACACGAGCACATCCACCGCGCCGCGCAGATCGGCAGGCACCGGCTCGAGAAGGTCGCCATCGAGCACCTCCACGTCGAGGCTCAGGCGGTCGGTGTTCTCACGCGCGAGGGCGACGGCTACTGGGCTGATGTCGGTGGCCACGACCCGCGACGGCGAGGCTTCCTGCGCCACCGAGCACGCCACCGCGCCGGTGCCGGTGCAGGGCTCGAGCACCACTCCCCCCGCGGGGAGCCGGGCGATGGCCTCTCCGGCCAACAGCTCCGTCTCCGGCCGGGGGATGAACACGCCGGGGCGGACGAGCACCTCGATGTGGCGGAATCCGACGCTGCCGAGGATCAGCTGCAGCGGCTCCCGCTGCGCGCGCCGGTCGGCCAGCTCGGCGAGCACGTCGGCCGCCGCAGCTGGCAGCCGCTCCGCGGCCGCGGCGATCAGCTGGGCTCGCGACCACCGCAGCACGTGGCGGGCGAGCCACTCGGCGTCGGCGCGCGGGCTTGGAACGCCAGCCGCAGCCAGCCGCGCCTCGACCTCCGCGATCGCCCCGCCGACGGTCGGCGGCAGGGTCAACTCGACTCGGACAGCGCCGCGAGCCGCCGCCGCTGCTCCTCGTCCGTCAGCGCGCCCGTGATCTGGCCGAGCTCGCCGTCGAGCACCTCGCCCACATTGTGGACGGTCAGGCCGATCCGATGGTCGGTGATGCGGCTCTGCGGGAAGTTGTACGTGCGGATCTTCTCGGAGCGGTCCCCGGTGCCGATCTGCGCCGAGCGGACGTCGGCGCGCTCGCGCATCGCCCGCTCCTGCTCGGCCTGCAGCAGCCGAGAGCGCAAGATCCGCAGCGCCTTCTCGCGGTTCTGGATCTGCGACTTCTCGTCCTGGCAGCTGACCACCAGGCCAGTCGGCACGTGCGTGATGCGCACGGCCGAGTCGGTCGTGTTGACCGACTGCCCGCCTGGACCGGACGAGCGGTAGACATCGACGCGCAAATCGTTCGGGTCGACCTGCACATCGACCTCCTCGGCCTCGGGCATCACCGCGACCGACGCGGTAGACGTGTGGATCCGCCCGCTCGACTCGGTGGTGGGCACGCGCTGCACCCGATGCACGCCCGACTCATGCTTGAGCTTGGAGTACACGCGCGCCCCGCTGACCTGGAAGATGACCTCCTTGACGCCGCCGATGCCCTGCTCCGAGGCGCTCATCTGCTCGGTCTTCCAGCCCATGCGCTCCGCGTAGCGGGTGTACATGCGGTACAGCTCGCCGGCGAACAGCCCTGCCTCGTCCCCGCCGGCGCCGGCGCGGATCTCCATGATCACGTTCTTGTCGTCCAGCGGATCGCGAGGAAGCAGCAGCGCCGTCAGGCGCGCGGAGAGCTCGGCGACGCGCGCGTCGCTGTCCTCGGCCTCCTTGCGCAGCGCGTCGCGGTCGGGGCCCGAAACCTCAGCGGCGAGCTCGCGCGCGGCCTCGGCGTCCTCCTCAGCCCGGCGCCGCAGGCGGTGCAGCTCAACGACTTCGGTGAGCTCGGCGTGGCGCTTGGCGGCCTCGGCGTAGCGGCGGCCATCGGACAGCAGCTCGGGATCGGACAGCTCGCGGGTCAGCTCCTCATGCGCTGCGATGAGCTCATCGAGGCGGTGCGAGAGATCGGTCATGGTCGACAGTCCGTCCTTCCTGGGCGCCGATGGCGAGGGCTGCGCGCCGCAGGCCGCTACGACTCCGAGGTCGGCTCTTCCTCAAGCTCCCCGCGCCCGCCGTCGCGACCGTTGTCGGAGATGACTGCGCCGGTCACGTCGGCCAGGCCCAGATGCTCCGTCGCTTCATCGGGTCCCCAGACCACCCCAGACGGCAGCGTGGGATCGTTGCGCCCCGCCAGCGTACGCGCCGGCACGACCGCCTCGAAGGCGCGGATCGCGACCTCGATCTGATCCTGGCTGGGTGGCTTCGTCGTCACCATCTGCAGCCACAGGCCCGGCTTCATCAGCATCCGCACGAACCAGTTGTCGCGTCCGGCCCCAAGGCGAAGGCCCTCGTAGGCCAGGCCCGCGACGACTGGCAGCAGCGCGAGGCGCAAGGCGATGTGGTAGGTAGCCTTCACGATCGCGCCGCCTTCAGGGACGGGTATGAGCCAGCCCGCCGTCGAGTACGTCACGATGGCGATGAGCATCACCATCAGCAGGAAGTTCGTGCCGCAGCGCACGTGCAGCGTCGAGTAGGGCGAGACCGCGTCGGGCGTCAGGTTCTCGCCGTGCTCCCAGGCCGCGATCGTCTTGTGCTCCGCGCCGTGATACTGGAAGACGCGGCGGATGTCGGCCAGCAGGGAGATCGCGAAGAGATAGGCGAGGAAGATCCCCATCCTGACGACGCCCTCGACCAGGTGGTACAGCCAACCGTCGCCGATTCGCCCGGACACGAACGCCAGCCCGACGTTGGGCAGCACGACGAAGATCCCGATGAACAGCAGCGCCGCCAGGGCCAGGCTGCCGCCCATCTGCCGGCCCGACAGCTGCTCATGGTCCTCGACGGACTGGTTCGCCGAGATCCCCAGCGCCCGAGTGCCGATCGACAGCGCGTCGACCAGCCCGTACATGCCGCGGAACATCGGCTTGGCGAACAGCGGCCGGCGCTTTGGGAAATCGCTGACCGGATGGCGCTCCAGGTAGATGTCCCCGGAGGGACGGCGAACCGCGACCGCCCACGCCTCCGCACCGCGCATCATCACGCCCTCGATGAGGGCCTGCCCGCCGTAGTAGTGCGGCTTCGCGCCTTTGCGCGGCTCCTCGGGGGCAGCGGAATCAGCGGCGTCGGGCGCCTTCTCTGCGGTCACGTGGAGGAGCGCAGCCGGGTCAGCGGGCCGGCTTCGCTGGCGGCTTGTCTGCTGCCGCCTGCTTGGCCTGGGTCTTGGCGAAGCGCTGCTTGTAGCGCTCGACCCGACCGCCGGAGTCCACCAGCTTCTGCTTGCCCGTGTAGAAGGGATGGCAGTTGCTGCACAGCTCCACCCGGATCTCGGGCTTGGTCGCGCGGGTGGTGAACGTCTCGCCGCATGAGCAGCGAACGGTCGCCTCCACGTACTCGGGGTGAATGCCCTGCTTCATCGCATCTCGCTCTCTGGAAGGTGCTCGCCGCGCGCGACGACGAGCGCCGCGCGGGATGGTCGATGGTAACCGCTATGCCTGGAGGTTGCTCTTCTGGATCTGCACGAGGAACTGGTTGTTGCTGCGCGTGGACTTCATCTTGTCGATGAGCAGCTCCAGCGCCGCAGGCCCTTCGAGAGCGTGCAGCACCCGGCGCAGCTTCCAGATAATCAGCAGCTCCTCCTTGTCTAGCAGCAGCTCCTCCTTGCGCGTGCCGCTGGCGCCGATCTCGATCGCCGGGAAGATGCGCTTCTGCTCAAGACGCCGGTCGAGGCGCAGCTCCATGTTTCCCGTGCCCTTGAACTCCTCGAAGATGACCTCGTCCATCTTCGAGCCGGTCTCGATGAGCGCCGCGGCGATGATCGTCAGCGAGCCGCCGCCCTCGATGTTGCGGGCGGCCCCGAAGAACCGCTTCGGCGGGTACAGCGCCGTCGAGTCGACACCGCCGGACATGATCCGCCCCGACGCGGGCGCCGACAGGTTGTAGGCGCGAGCCAGCCGGGTGATGTTGTCCAGCAGAATCACGACGTCCTCGCCCTGCTCGACCAGGCGCTTAGCCCGCTCGATCGCCAGCTCGGCGATCTGCGTGTGATCGTCGGCCGGACGGTCGAACGTCGAGGCGATGATCTCGCCCGGCACCGACCGGCTCATGTCGGTGACCTCTTCAGGCCGCTCGTCGACCAGCACCACCATGACGTGGCACTCGGGATTGTTGAAGGCGATCGCCTGCCCGATCTCCTTCAGGATCGTCGTCTTACCCGCCTTCGGCGGCGACACGATCAGACCGCGCTGGCCCTTCCCGATCGGAGATAGCAGATCGATTATCCGCATAGAGATCGGCCCGTCGGGCGTCTCCAGGCGGAGCCGCTCGGCGGGGAACAGCGGGGTCATGTCCTTGAAGTCGGGACGGTGCGGCAGCTGGCCGCTGTCGTCCAGCGGGTTGCCGTTGACTGTGTCGACGTGGTGCAGCGCGGGCACCTTGTCGCTGGGGCGCTGCGCTCGGATCGGGCCCTCGATAACGTCGCCACGGCGCAGGCCGTGCTTGCGCACCTGGCCCTGCGACACGTAGACGTCCTTGTCGCCCGGCATGTATCCGGTCGTGCGCAGGAAGCCGTAGCCCTCCGGCAGCACATCGAGCACGCCGGTGCGGACCTCACCCGGCTCTGCGGTCGAGTCGTCGTCCTGAGGCCGTCCCTGACGGGCCGCCTGGGCCTGGGGCTGCCCGGGGCCCTTGCCGCGCTTGCGCTCGCGGCGGTTGCGCCGCCGGCGGCGGTTCGGATCGTCGTCGCGGCCCTGGCCGTCATCGCGGGAATCGCGCGACGGCTGGCCGTCGGCCGGCCGGCGATGCTCGCGCGCAGGCTCGTCGGAGCGCTCAACGCGCCCGTCAGTGCGCTCCGATGAGCGCTCGGCGGTCTGCTCAGATCCGCGATCGGCCGAGCGCTCGCTGCGCTCATCAAGGCGGGTTCCGCCGCCGCGCTCGCCCGAGGACCCGTCGTCGCTGGACCCGCCGCCGTTGTCTGCCGAGGCTCCGTCGCCGCCGGCCCCGCCGCGCTCCCGCTCGTCAGCGCCTGGGCGAGCGCTTCGCCCATTGGTGCGCTCAGCCGAACTCAGCGGCTCCGCGTCCGCGGGGGCAGCGCCGTCGACGTCGCCGCGCACGACGCCGTCGAGATGCGCCTCACGCTCGTCGGAGCGCTCGCGCTCGCGAGTGCGCGTGCGCACGCGGGCACGGCCCGAGTCGTCGTCCCCGGCGTGCGAGACGGCTTCGCGCTCATCTTCGGCACGGGGCGCCGCTTCGCGCTCGTCTTCAGCCGCGGGCGCCGCCTGACCATCGCCGTCGGCAGGCGCAGCCTGGACACGATCGTCTCCCCGGCGCGCGAGGACGCCCGGAGGCGCGACGCCTCCGCCGTTGGCGGTCTTCACGATCGCGTCGATCAGTTCGGCCTTCTTCAGGCGCTGGTAGCCCCGCATCTGCAGATGCGACGCGATGTCCTTCAGCTCGGTCAGCTGCTTGCGCTCGAGGACGCTGCGGTCCATCGTCAACTCCTGTTGCGGTCTTGTCGTGTCAGATCCCGGGCCGCGAGACCGCGGCCTGCGGATCTTCGAGAGGCTCTGATTCCCTCGGCTGAGGGTCGGGAAGGTCTGTGGTGGCGGAGACGACCAGCTCCATCACGCGGGAGATCGTGGCGTCCAGGCTATAGCTCGCCACGACCGGCACCCCGTGCTCGACGGCCAGGTTACGCACATAGCTTTGAATCGTTCGGATGTCGCCCAGACGGTCGACGTATCGGCGGTGACCCCTGCCGCGCGCGTCTTGCGAGCGGGCCAGGAAATGGCTCCGGTGGATCTGCTCATCATCGACGGAAAGCACCATCGGGGCGACGATCGCCTGATCGCGGTTGGGCAGATCGATGAACCCGGGCACAATGTGGGCGCCCTCGATGACGAGATCAGTGCCCTCCTTCAGCGAGCGCCGGATGATCTGCGTGACGCCGACACCGACGGCCTGGACCTGCTCGCGGAAGCCGGCGATCACCGGATCGGCGCCGCTGGCCGGCTCGCGGATCATCGCGGCGACCTCGAAGGACGAGGCGTGCAGGCTCGGCATCATCTCTTTGGTGAAGATCCCGCGCATGACTTCTCGCACCGCGTCAGTCGACACGATCCGCACAATGCCCAGGCGGTTGGCGACCGTGGTCGCGACGGTGGACTTGCCCACTCCGGTCGAGCCGCCGATCAGCACGATCAGCGGGATCGTGCGATCCTGCGCTCGCTGCCAGCGGCGGTAGTTGTCCGCATAGCGCGGCCCGACCTCCTCCTCGAGCACGCTGGCGGCGAGCTCGCGCAGATCAGACGACGAGATGTCCGTCCTCGCCTCACCGTGCAGCACTCGCTCAATCACCTCCGCCACGTGGTACGCCCGGTACGGCGGCAGGCCAGCCGCCATGACCGAGGTGGCCATCAGCCCTTTCGAGTAGGGAAGGCCTGCCTTGCCGTCGATGACCGTGACAAGTCGGCGCTCAGACCCCTCGGGGGCCGGCCGAGGCTGAACCGTCACGTCTCGACGATCGGCAGGCGTGTTCATGTTCACGCCCAGCCCCTGGGAATCTGGTCAGCGCGCCGCGAACCGTTCGCTCGCCAGTCCGGCGAGACGCTCGACCGCATCCTTGAACGTGAGGACCTGATCGCCTTCTGCCTGTTCGTCGGTGGGATCGACGTCGATCACAATGGGACGGTTGTCGCAGAACACCACCCGCGCACCGCGGTCGGCGGCCACCCGTGCCGCGACATCCACCGCGGCCGCCTTCACCTCAACCAACAGCACGTCGAACGCCGGCGCCGAAGCCAGATCGGCCCTGAGCGCGGGACGGTCGGCGAGGTGACTGCTGGTGGCGACCACATCGCAGCCGTGATCCGTCTCGAGCATCGCGGCGAGCGTGGAGGCGACCGCGTCCGGCGCGGTCGTCGCGAAGAGCACCCGCTCACCGGTGATCGCGCCCAGTGGCGCCGGACGGAGAACAGTGCAGAGAACAGGTGTGCGTCGCGAGATGCTGCGGATGGCCCCGAGGACGGCCTCGACCTGTGCAGGAGAGGATCTCGGAGACTCGCACATTGTAACGACCACGAGATCGGCCAGCAACACCCGGTACGGTCCGAGATACCCGGATAGAAACTCGGGGTCGCAGTCGCCGGGGACGATCAGCACCGTGGCGTCTGCCCGCACCGGCGGCAGCGCCGCGCCGCTGCCCTCCAGCACGAGCAGATCACCGCCCATGCCGTTGGCGATTCCGACCGCCTCGGCCACATTGGAGTAGCCGACGGCGCCGGCGAGGCCCCCGCCGCAGCGCCGCGCGCCGACCGCGGCCGCTCCGGTGCTGATCGCGTCCTCGTAGAAGTCGCTGGCCGCATGTCCGCCGGCATCGGCCACGGCCAGCAGCGCGTCGATCCCCAGCGCGGCGCCCGCGGGCACCACGACGGGCTCGGCGGGCCCGCCGCGGCCCATGGCCACCACGACGGGCTTGCGGCCCGCTGAGCGCAGGCAGCGCACCAGCTCACCGGCGACTGCGGTCTTTCCTGTCCGCTTTCCGGTGCCGACGACTGCGATGCTGGGCACATCGGCCAGCGCCGGCATGGGCGGGGGGACGAGCCGGAAGTCGGGGCCCTCGTACGCGACGCCCGCCAGCAGAGCGTGGCTGGCCAGCTGCAGACGGCGTCGATGATCCAGGATCGGCTCATCCGACAGATCAACGACGACGTCCGGCTGCAGCGTCGTGATCAGCTCCCGCAGAGCCGCCGCCGCGGCGTCGAGATCGAAGACCGCGCCTGCCCGCCGCGGCACCCACTGGATCGGGGCGCCGACGTCCACGGCCACCCCATGGGCGTCCACCTTCTCGGTGCCGCCGAGGAACAGCGCCGCGGCTGGGACGGTCCCGGACGCGCTGAGGTGGGCCAGGGCGGCCCGCACGACTTCCGGATAGTGCTCCCCGTCGACCAGAACGATGGCGCGGCGCCCGGCGGATGGCTGGGTCATGCTCACCGGATGGCGCCCCGGGTCACGGGGCGGGTCGCTCCTCCCACACCGGCTCCGTCTCAGGACGCTCTGCGGTCGGGGACAGCGGCGCATGGAACAGCGGCTCGAACTCGCGGTGGTACTGCTCGCCGGTGCGCGGGTTCCAGTGCGCCAGCAGCCGCGAGTCGCCTCCCGGATGCTTGAGATGGATCCGGACCTGCCCCCGCTCGTACTCGAGGATGTTGTAGCAGGGCTTCCCGGTGCCACGCAGCCGCAGACTCGACACGGTCCCGGCGTTGGCGATGTACAGGTGCTCCAGGCGCCAGACGTGGGGGACGTGCTTGTGACCGGTGAGCACCAAGTCGGCGCCGCTGGCGAGCAGCAGCTCCAGGATGTCTCCCGCGTCCTGCACTGTGCTGCGCTCGCGGCCCGTGCCTGGCACAGGGATGAGGTGGTGATGCATCGCCAGCACCTTGAGTTCAGCCTGCACGGCCAGGGACTCGGCGATCCAGTCGTAATGCTCGCGGCCGATGCGGCCCTCGTTGAGATCGGGCTCGGACGAGTCGACGCCGACGATCCGGATCGGCCCGACGTCGCGCGCCCAATAGCGCTTGCCGAACAGCTCCTCGAAATGCAAGTACCCGACGTTGCGGCTGTCATGGTTGCCGGGAACGACGTGCAGCGGCTGGGTGATCTGGCGCAGATACTCGGCGGCGCCGCGGTACTCCTGCGCGAGCCCGTCGTTGGTGAGATCGCCGGTGCACAGGACCGCGTCAGGATCGAGCTCTTCGATCTCGAGCAGCGTGCGGTCCAGGAGCTTGGGTACGAAATGCGGAGACCCCACATGGGGGTCGGAGATCTGCACGATAGTGACCATTTGAAGCTGTTCCTCGATCAGGGGGTCGCCGAAAGGTTGCTGCGATCCCGCCGGGGGCTCATCCCAACCATAACCGACCGGAGGTCGCGGGGGTCGCCGCACACCCCTGCGATCGGCACGCGACAGGCGTGAGCCCGCATGCGGCCGGGCGGGGGTCGCGTCAGCTATCGGCCGGCATCGTCGTCGTCGTCGCCGGGCACGACCGATGGCGGCGCGATCACCGCGCCCGCTCGGTCCCACCGCGCGGGGTGCACCGTCCAGTCGTCGGGGACATGAGTGCGGATGAGGCTCACCGCGGTCTCGTCGGCGGCGCGGGCGATCGCCAGCACGCTGGGACCGGCGCCCGACAGGCACGCCGCGATCCCCGCCCCGCGCAGCGCGGCGACGATCTTCCCGGTCTTCGGCATCACCTTGAAGCGCTTGGGCTCGTGCAGCACGTCGGTCATCGCGGTGGGATCCCACGGCATCGCGCCGACCAGCCCGGCGAGGACGACGGCGGCGCGCGCCCCGTTGGCCGCGGCCTGGGCAAGCGGCACTGTCCACGGCAGGATCCGTCGGGCCTCATCGGTCGACTGGCGCGACGGGGGGATGCACAGCACGGGGCGCAAGCGCTCGCTTGGATCCAGGCGGCGCGCGTGGCCGTCGTAGCAGACGACCATGCCGCCCAGCACCGCTGCCGCGACGTTGTCCGGATGACCCTCAAGCTTCGTGGCGATGTCGATCAGATCCTGATCCGACCCGCCCGCACGCGTGGCTGCCCGCCCCAGCGAGACGCCCGCAACGGCCGCGGCCGCGGACGAGCCCAGGCCGCGCTCCAGCGGGATGTCGCTGAGCGCCCGCAGGCTGACGTCGGGGACCTCGGCGCCGAAATGCTGACAGTACGCCAGCATCCCCTTCCAGATCATATTGTCGTCCCCGGTCGGCAAGTCCTCGGCGCCTTCGCCCTCGGGACGCACGCGCTTTCGGCGGCGCTCGACAGTCCAGACCGTGAGGCGCAGATCGATCGCGGCTGCGAACGCGTCGAACCCGGGGCCGAGGTTCGCGCTGCTGGCGGGCACCTCCACGCCGACGAAACCGTCGGCGCTCATCGCCCGAGCCCCAGCAGCTCAGCGGCGGCATCCACATCAGGGCTGATGACTGGAGGCGCGGCCGCGCCGGCGATCGCCCAGTCTGGCTCCTTGAGGCCATGGCCGGTCAGCACGCAGACGGCGGTCTGACCGCGGTCGAGGTCGCCGGATCCGGCCAGCTGGAGCAGTCCCGCGATGCTGGCCGCAGAGGCCATCTCGCAGAACACGCCCTCTTTGGCGACGAGACGATAGGCCTTGAGGATGTCGCGATCCGTCACGGCGCGGATCGAGCCGGACGACTCGTCCGCCGCGGCTACCGCTCGGTCCCATGAGGCGGGGTTGCCGATACGGATCGCCGTGGCGATGGTCGAGGGCGATTCGATGACGCGCCCCTCCACGATCGGCGCAGCGCCCGCCGCTTGAAACCCTCGCAGAACCGGCAGCGAGTCGACCAGGCCGTCCTTGGCGTACTCGTTGTAGCCCTGCCAGTAAGCGGTGATGTTGCCGGCGTTGCCGACCGGCATGACATGGACGTCCGGGGCCCTCCCGAGGAAGTCACAGACCTCGAACGCCGCCGTCTTCTGACCTTCGATGCGATACGGGTTCACAGAGTTCACCAGCTCCACGGGGTACTTCTCGTCCAGCGTGCGACAGATCTCCAGCGCAACGTCGAAGTTGCCGTCCACCTGGATGACCTGCGCGCCGTGGACCAGCGCCTGGGCGAGCTTGCCCAGCGCGATCTTGCCTTTGGGGATCAGCACGCCGCAGACCAGACCCGCCTTGGCCGCGTAGGCCGCAGCGGAGGCTGAGGTGTTGCCCGTCGACGCGCAGATCACCGCCTCGGCGCCGGCCTCGACCGCCTTCGAGATCGCGAGCGTCATTCCCCGGTCCTTGAAGGAGCCCGTCGGGTTGGCGCCGTCGAACTTCAGCCACACCTCGCACCCGGTCAGCTCGGACAGCTGCTCAGAGCGGATCAGCGGCGTTCCGCCCTCGCGCAGCGTCACGATGGGGGTCTCGGGCGTCACCGGCAGACGCGGGGCGTACTCCTCGATCAGCCCGCGCCATTGGCGGCGCGTGTCGCGCCCCAGCGGCTTGAACCGTCGCGGTTCACCGCCCGAAGCGGCCGGCTCAGAGGTCGTTCCAGTCATCGCGGCGAGTGTACGCCGGGGTGGACCGCGTCCCGAGGACCGCAGCGAACGAGCCGCCGAACGCCCGCGCCGGCAGCGGCGCGGCGCGCGCCCGTCGAGGCATCGAGGTGCGCCGTTCCTTCGACGGCTGCGGCGAGATACCGCCGAAAACGTCGATGCACCGTGAGCAGAGCGGATCCTTCGAGAGTTGCGGCGAGATACTGCCGAAAGTGTCGACACGGCACTGAGCCCGGTTCCTTGGACAGTTGCGGAGACGTCACCGCACCGATGAGCAGAGCGGATTCTTCGACGGTCGCGGCGAGATACCGCCGAAACAGTCGACGGCGGAGGGCTAGACCTCGCCGCCCTCGACGCGCATGACGCTGGCCACCGCGCGCATCGCGGGCAGCTCGCGTAGCGTGTGCAGCGTGGCCTGCACGTCACGCTCGCGCGCGGCGTGGGTGATCAGCAGCAGCTGGGCGGAGTCCCCGGATCCCTCCTGCCACACGCTCTTGATCGACACCTCGTTGGCGCCGAAGCTTGCCGCCACGCTGGCGAGCACGCCGGGCTGATCGGCGACATCGAGCAGCACGTAGTACTGGACCACGGTCTCCTCGAACGGTCGCAGCGCCTTGACTTCGCGGTGCAGGCCGTTGACCGGCCGCTCGCCCGACAGCAGCGCGCGCGCGACCGTGACGAGGTCGCCCATCACGGCGCTCGCGCTGGGCAGCGAGCCGGCCCCACGCCCGTAGAACATCAGGTCGCCGACGGCGTCGGCTTGCAGGAACACCGCGTTGAACGACTCGCGCACATGCGCCAGCGGATGGTCGAGCGGGATCAGCGAAGGATGGACGCGAACGCCGATGGCGCCGTCGCGCTCCTCGGCGATGGCCAGCAGCTTGATGACATAGCCCATGCGACCGGCGAAGACGATGTCGTCGGCGGTGAGCTGGGTGATCCCCTCGCGGTAGACGTCGCCTGCCACGACCTTGGCGTCAAAGGCAATGGACGCGAGGATGGCGGCCTTGGCCGCGGCGTCGAAGCCCTCGATGTCCGCCGACGGATCGCGCTCGGCGTAGCCCAGGCGCTGCGCCTCCGCCAGCGCGTCGCCGAACGACATCCCGTCCTCGGTCATCTTGGTCAGGATGTAGTTGGTCGTGCCGTTGAGGATCCCCAGCACTTTGCGCACGCGATCGCCCGCGAGCGACTCGCGCATGGGCTTGATGATCGGGATGCCGCCCGCCACCGCCGCCTCGTATTCGAGGCGAACCCCTTTGGCGTCGGCGAGCTCGAACAGCTCCGTGCCCAGCGTCGAGATGAGCTCCTTGTTCGCGGTCACAACGCTCTTGCCGCCTGAAAGCGCGTCGGCGATCAGGCGCCGGGCCGGCTCGATGCCGCCTATGACCTCGACCACGATGTCCACGCTGGGGTCGGCGACCACCGAGTGCGGATCGCTGGTCATGTTCGGCACCACGACGTCGCGGTCCTTGGACGGGTTTCGGACCGCGACGGGTCCGAGCACCAGCCGGGCCCCCAGCCGGGCGGCGATCTCGTCGGCGTGCTCATCCAACAGCCGCACCACGCCCGAGCCGACGTTGCCGCAGCCGAGCAGGCCCACAGTAAGGCGTTGCTCCTCCATGGGGCGCAAGTCTAGGGGGGATCAGCTCGTGGGGTGATCAGCCGAGGTCGAGCGGCACGTCGCGCGCGACCACGTCGTCGATGGTCTCCCGGCGCACCAGGAGCTGCGCGCTCCCGTCTGCGACCAGCACCATCGCGGGACGCGGCAGGTTGTTGTAGTTGCTGGCCATCGCATGCCCGTACGCGCCGGTGGCGGCCACCGCGAGCAGATCGCCCTCCGCCAGCTTCGCCGCCAGCGCCACGTCGCGTCCCAGCACGTCGCCCGACTCGCAGTTCTTGCCCACGATGGTCACCTGCCGCTGGCCGGCGCCCGGGGCGTGGTCGTGTTCGCCGTCGCCGGCCACGGCGAACGTGTAGCGAGAGCCATACAGGGCCGTGCGCAGGTGATCGCTGAGCCCGCCGTCGACGCTGACGTAGGTGCGCACGCCTGGAATGTCCTTGATGGTGCCGACGGTGTACAGCGTCACGCCGGCGGGCCCGGCGATCGATCGCCCTGGCTCGACGAACAGGCGCGGCAGCGGGACGCCGTGACGGTCCGCCTCGCGCTCGACGGACGAGAGCAGCTTGGCGGCGTACTCCTGTATCGACGGCGCGATGTCGTCGGCGCCGTAGGTGATCCCGAGCCCGCCGCCGAGGTTGAGCTCCTCCACCGGCGCCCCCATGGCGCGCAGCTCCGCCAGATGGCCGAACATCGCGCTGGCGGCCGCGTCGAAGGCCTCCGGCTCGAAGATCTGACTGCCGATATGGCAGTGCGCCCCTACCAGCGTGAGCCCCGGAAGCGCGACGGCCTGCTCCGCCGCCTGGGTCGCCAGCCCTGCGGACATGGTGAAGCCGAACTTCGAATCGTCGTGACCAGTTCGCACGAATGCGTGCGTTTTCGCCTCCACGCCCGGCGTGACGCGCAGCAGGATGGCGACGTCGCGGCCGCGCTCGGCCGCGATCGCCGAGAGCCGGCTGAGCTCGGCGAAGCTGTCCGCGACGACTCGCCCGACCCCCAGCTCCACCGCCTGCTCGAGCTCTTCGACGGATTTGTTATTGCCGTGGAAGATCACACGGGCCATATCGACGCCCGCGCGCTGAGCCGCGCGGAGCTCGCCGCCGCTGGCCACATCGATGTGCATGCCCTCGGCGGCGGCCAACTGCAGCACGCCGGTCACGCACAGCGCTTTTGCGGCGTAGGCGATCCCGACATCTGGTCCGAAGGCGGCGCGATAGGACCGCATCCGCCCGACCAGCTCAGCGCGGTCCATCACGTACAGCGGCGTGCCGTACTCGGCGACGAGGTCGCCGACATCGATGCCGCCGATGCGCATCAGGCGCTCACCGGAGAACGCAGCGCTGCGCGGGAAGATCTGTCCTGCGGTGGTCACAGCTGCTCGTCGAACAGGTCGACCACCGCTTCCCGGGCTCGCTGCAGCGGCCCGCGCCGCGCCCAGCTCTCGGCGTCCATGAGCTCGCTGCGGGCGAGATCCTCGGCGAAATGCTCGTCCAGGACAGAGACGACGTCGGGGTCGAGGATCACCAGATTGGCCTCCTCGTTGGCCCTCAGCGAGCGCGGATCGAAGTTCGCGGAGCCGACCGTGGCAACCAGCCCGTCGACGGTGATGACCTTCGCGTGCAGCATGGTGGGCGCGTAACGCCAGACGCGCACGCCAGCGTCGAGCAGCCGCTCATAGTCCGCCTCACCCGCGATCTGCACGACTCGCTTATCGGTGTGCTCTCCGGGAACCAGCACATCGACGTAGACACCGCGCCTCCTCGCCTCGAGCAGAAGCGCGAGGAAGCGATCGTCAGGGACGAAGTAGGCAGTGGTGATGCGGATCCGCTCCTCCGCGAGCTGCAGCATCGCCGCGAACAGCGACGCCAGGGCGCCCCAGCCGATCTGCGAAGGGCACTGGACCACCTGGACCACCGACCCGCCGGCCTGCGGCTGGTCGGGGAACCGGTCGGCGTCGCCGAACAGCGGCCTGCCCGTCTCCGCCCAGTTCGCGGCGAAGGCCGCCCGAAGGCCGTCGACTGCCGGCCCCCTCACTCGCACATGCGTCTCGCGCCATTCAGCGGGGTCGCGCGCGTCGCCCTCCCACTCCTCGGCGATCCCGACGCCGCCGGTGAAGGCGACGTCCTCGTCGCAGATCAGCAGCTTGCGGTGCGTTCGGTTGTTCGCCGAGCGGATCCGGGTCGGCTCTCGGAACCACTCCACGTGGCAGCCGGCGTCCTCCATCTGATGGGCGAGGTCGCGGCTCATCTGCATCGCGCCCACGGCGTCCAGGAGGATGCGGACCCGCACTCCGGCTCGCGCTCGATCGCTGCACGCGTCGGCGAACTTCAGCGCGACGTCCCCGGTCCAGTACACGTAGGTGCACAGATCCACGGTGCGAGTGGCGCCGCGGATGGCATCGAGCATCGCCGGGAAAATCTCCACGCCGTTGCGGAGCACGTCGACTGTGTTGCCCTCGGTGGCGGGAATCCCGACCAGCCCTTCGAGCGCGCGGCGATAGCGATCCGGGTTCGAGCGCTGCTCGGCTGTCATCTGCCGCACCACAGCGCCGGGCCGGCGTCGCGGCGCTGCCTCGACGCCGGCGGCGCCGCTACGCCCCGGAGCCAGGTCACATCCGCTCCGGCGCGCCGACGCCCAGCAGCCCCAGGGCGTTGACCAGGGTCTGGCGCGCGGCGACGCACAGCCAGTACCGCGCCCGCGTCAGCTCGGTGTCCGAACCGACGACCTGGCAGTCCGTGTAGAACTTGTGGAACGCCTCGGCAAGCTCCTCGGCGTAGCGGGCGACCCGGTGCGGCGCGCGCTCGGCGGCGGCGTACGCCACCACCTCGGGGTAGGCGCCGATCCGGCGGATCAGCTCGCCCTCGGTGGAGTGGGTCAGCAGGTCGAGGCGGGCCTGCCCGACGGATCCCGGGTCGACGCCCCGCTCCCGGGCCGTGCGCATGATCCCGGTGATGCGCGCATGCGAGTACTGCACGTAGTACACCGGGTTCTCGCGGTCCTGCCGAACGACCTCTTCGATGTCGAAGTCGATGGTGACGTCATTGGAGAATCGCAGGAACGTGTAGCGAGCCGCGTCCGCCCCGACTTCGTCGATCAGCTCGTCGAAGGTGATCATCTCGCCCGTGCGCTTGCTCATCCGCACGGCTTGCCCTCCGCGGTACAGGTTCACGAATTGGTGGACGATGAACTCGACGTCGTCGGGATCCAGCCCTTCGGCCTCCGCGGCCGCCTGCACGCGCTTGATGTAGCCGTGATGGTCAGCGCCCCACACGAAGATGATCCGGTCGAAGCGGCGATCAACCTTGTGCCCGAGGTAGGCGCAGTCGGCGGCGAAGTAGGTGGGCCGCCCGTCGGCGCGCAGCAGAACGCGGTCCTTGTCGTCGCCGAACGCGGTCGTGCGCAGCCACACCGCGCCTTCTGAGTCGTACGCGTGACCGGCAGCCCGCAGCCGGGCGATGACGCGGTCGACCGCGCCGGAGGTGTGCAGCTCGCGCTCGCCGAAGTAGACGTCGAAGCGGACCCCCAGCTTGTCGAGCGTCGCCGTGATGTGGGAAAGCATGCGCTGATACGCAGCCTCGGTTGCATCTGCAAGCTCGCCAGCCGCCTCCATCTCGCGGGCCAGCTCGGTGATGTAGGCGCCGTGATAGCCGTTCTCCGGCGGCGCCTCGCCGCGCGCCGCTGCGAGCACGCTGGCCGCAAACAGCTCCATTTGATTGCCGGCGTCGTTGAAGTAGTACTCGCGCGCCACTTCCCAGCCGGTGGCCTCGAGCAGGCTGGCGATCGCGTCGCCCAGCGCCGCCTGCCGTCCATGGCCGACGTGGAGGGGCCCTGTTGGGTTCGCTGAGACGAACTCGACATTCGCCTTGCCGGCGGCTTGACCGGTGCGGCCCCACGCCTCGGCCTGCGTCACGGCAGCCCGCACGATCTGCTGCAGCACATCGTGGGACAGCCGGAAGTTCAGGAATCCCGGGCCGGCGACCTCGACCGCCTCGACGCCTTCAGCGGTCCCGATGCGGTCGGCGAGGTCCTGCGCGATCTCGCGCGGCGGCCGGCCCGTCTCCTTAGCAAGCGTGAGCGCGACGTTGGTCGCCCAGTCGCCGTGCTCGCGCTGGCGGGGGCGCTCCAGATGCGGCTCGCGGTCAGGCAGTCCGGCCTCGGCCAGCGCCGCCCTCACGACGGCGGCGAGATGCTCTGGGGTGATCACGTCAGTTCCTGTGCCCCTTTGCGGCCTTCGAGAAGCCGGCTGACCAGCTCCATGAGGTCGATCGGGTCGAACGGCTTGGTCACATATGCGGAGACGCCGAGCTCCTCGCCTTTGCGCAGGTCGGTGTCCATCGCCCGAGCTGACAGGAACACGATCGGGATATCGCGCGTGCTCGGATCCGCCTTCAGCGCCTCCGCGACCTGCCAGCCGTTCATGTTCGGCATCATCACGTCCAGCAGCAGCAAGTCCGGCGGGTTGACGCGGACCTTCTCCAACGCGTCGCGCCCGTCGACGGCGGTGACAACGTCGTGGCCCTCCATCTCGAGATTGACCTCGAGCAGGCCGCGGATCACATGATCGTCGTCGACCGCCATCACCCGTGCCACCGCGTCTCCTGTCGCCGGTCCCCCGCTGGAATGATGAATGGTAGACGGCCTGGGAGCCAGGCGGCGCGACAGGCGCGCGCCCGGCCGGTGCTAAACTCGCCGCGCGGGCGGTCGCGAGCTGTGCAGCCCGCCACGCACCCCGCCCGCGTAGCTCAGGGGATAGAGCGTCTGCCTCCGGAGCAGAAGGCCGCAGGTTCGAATCCTGCCGCGGGCACCGATATGAGACTCTCGTGCATCCAGCTTGAGGTGCGCTCCGACGAGGCGCCTGCACTGCGGCTGTCCCGCGCCTTGGCGAGCATTGCCGAAGAGGCGGCCGCGGGGGCACGGATCATCTTGCTGCCAGAGATGTGGCTGACGGGCTTCTTCGCCTTCGATCGCTACGCCGAGGAGGCCGAGGCGCTCGACGGGGCGACCGGCGCCGCGCTTGCCCGCGCCGCGCGAGACTCGTCGGTGACGCTGATCGCCGGAAGCCTGCTGGAGCGCGACGGCGACGCGCTGCATAACACCGCGGTGGCCTTCTCCGCGTCGGGCGAGCTGCTCGCCGCCTACCGCAAGATCCACCTGTTCGGCTACCAATCGCGGGAGAGCGAGCTGCTGACCGCTGGCGGCGACGTGTGCGTGTTCGACGCCGAGGGCGCGCGCATCGGCCTGTCGACGTGCTACGACCTGCGCTTTCCGGAGCTGTACCGCGCGCAGATCGACCAGGGCGCAGACGTGCTCGCCGTCGTCTCCGCGTGGCCGTTCCCGAGAATCGACGCGTGGCGCACCCTGGCCAGAGCGCGGGCGATCGAGAGCCAAGCAGGCCTGATCGCGTGCAACGCCGCCGGAGGTCGCTACCTGGGCCACTCGTGCGCATTCGATGCCTGGGGCGCGGTGCTCGGCGAGCTGGACGAGCGCGCCGGCACGCTTCGCACGGACCTGGACGTGGCCGAGATCCGCAAGGCTCGCGCGGAGTTCCCTGCGCTGGCCGACCGGCGCCTGGGCTGAGGCGGCTCCTGGCTCAGTCCTCGACTGGCTCCAGCAGCTGGTCGATTCGGCTCAGCAGCCCGTCTGCCTTGGCGATCGCGGCCCCGGCCACCGGAGAGGTCCGAT
>DATKBU010000065.1:0-2073 GCA_035513815.1 Egibacteraceae bacterium | reverse complement strand
GTCCCGTCGCGAGGCAGATGTCCACGCGGTGCATCCACACGTCTCGGATGGTGATGATGTCGAGGCCGTAGGCCAGCCGGGTTCCCCGCGGCAGGTCGAAGCCGGGCAGCACCGGCAGGCGGCGGATCGCCTGGGGCATGCGGCGGCGGGCTCGGAGGCGCCGTGGCGCGAGGGCGGCCAGCTCGTCGGTCAGCTCGGACCCGGAGCGGTCGGCGCGATCCTCCACCTGGACTTCGTTGAGCCTGTCAAGCCGGCTGAGCTCCGGATGGCGCCGGGCGCCGATCGCGATGCGCCGCAGGCTGATCCACGGCCGGGTGATCTCCTCCGAGGCGCCGACGACATGGGCCACCACCTGGCGCACGGTCCAGCGGTCGCAGTCGGTGGGACGCTCCCATTCATCTGGCTCGAGGCGGCGGAGCAGGTCGAGCATGGCCTCGAGCTGTGCGGCGTCCACCTCACGCGCATGGTCGGGTGAGGTTGTCGGGATCGCGCGGGCGGCCGCCGCGGCGCTCATTGCGGCGCCCGTGCGCCGTAGCGGGCGAGGAAGCAGGCGAACGCCTCACCCGTGTGGCGGGTGAAGCGCCCCTGCTCGAACGGCACGCCGGGCTGGTTGGCCAGCTGCTGGGTGATCACGCCGCTGAAGAGGCAGGTGAACATCGCCACTCCCCCCTCCGACGCCGCCTCCGCGCGCAGCTCCCCCCGGTCCACGCATTGCCCGAGAACCTCTCGCAGACGCTCCATTGACGCCAGCGACGGCGCGAACGCGAGGGGCGACGGCTCGAAGCCGGGCACCGGGCGCCAGTAGAGCAGCTGTGTGAGCGTCGGATTGTCGATGCACCAGCGCACGCCCGCCTCGAAGCCTGTCGCCAGCGTCTCGACGTCCAGCTCGCGGCCCGCCACTGCCTCGTCGATCGCGGCGTCGTGGGCGCGGGCGCCAGCAGCGAACAGCAGGTCGTAGACGGCCATCTTGGAGTCGACGTGCTTGTACAGCGACGGCTGCTTGATCCCCATCCGCCGGGCGACCTCCGAGAGGCTGAGCCCGCCGACGCCCTCTTCGCTCATCACCTGCAATGAGACCTCGAGGATCTCCGCCAGGGTCGCCCGGCGGCGCCGTTGGATTCGGTCATCTCCTGGTGCGTCTGGTCCGACCAGCTCGAGGCGTGTCACGCGCGGCGGCCCCTCGACTCGGCGATGAGCGCCCAGACGACAACGGCCGCCGCGACGATCATGGTGACGTGGAATGCGTATTCGATGACCAGCAGCCCGGTCAGATTCGCGCCGTTGGCCATGTGGAAGTTGTCGTGCGGCCACCAGGACACGAGCGCCCAGGTGATCGCGAGGTGCACGGCCGCGACGCGGCCGCTTGATGAGAACAGCCGGCGCACGGCGGACCTGCCGAAGAACGCGAACGCCACTCCGGCGCCGAAGATCAGCGCCTCCACGCCGGCGAGGACGATGAAGAACGGCAGCTGCGCACTGGACGGCGCCGGCAGGTCGGCGGCAGGGGTGAACAGCACCGGGCCGAGGGCGAAGGCGGCGATGGCCGCCGCGGCGGCGACCGTCACCACGGTCTTGGTCTTGCGGGGCGTGGAGGTGCGTCCAGCTCGGCTGGCGATCGCGTTCATGGCGGCTCCTTTGTCCTCTGGTTCACCCCGACGAAGCTGGGCTATAGCATCTAGCTAAAGCTATGGAAGATAGCTTGTCAAGTGTCGGCAGTCGTCGGCAGGCAGGCGCTGGCTTCCGCCTCAATCCCAGCGCGGACCCCAGCCGGGAGGCCGGATGGGGTCCGCGCGTGAACGGGACATACGCCCGCTTCGCGACGCGCGGCGAAACGTCGTAAGAGATGCGCCGGTGCAGGCAGCGCTCTAGGGCGAGACGCCAGTCACGTCCGAGCCATCCTTGGACGCTGCAGACGCGTTGTCTGCGATCGCGTGCAGAACCGTCTTCATCTGGAACGGCTTCAGGCCGGGGTGCTTGCTGAGGATGCGAGCCACCAGGCCCGCGATGTGCGGGGCCGCGAAGCTGTTGCCGGTCGCTCGGACGGTCGAGCCGTCCAGCCACGCGACCTCGACG
>DATKBU010000064.1:0-2980 GCA_035513815.1 Egibacteraceae bacterium | reverse complement strand
CGAGGTACCAGCGCGTCGCAGCCCGCACGCCACCGAATACGAGGGCACCCAGCGGCCCCAGGATGCCCCACAGACCGACGGCGCCCGAGGCCAGGAACCCGCCCGTGGGGAACATCGAGAGTGTCGGTGCCAGCGTGATGGCGAGCAGCTGAATGCGCAGCAGCAGCTGGAAGTCACGCGTGCGTGCGAACAAGCCAATCGAGGCCACGGAAATCGCGAAATAGAGCAACGCAACGACACCGGCGGGGGTGCCCAGCGCGAGATACAGCCCTCCCCATACCAGGGAGATCGGGAGGATGAGCATGGCGACGTAGACGAGGAGCGCCTTGCGCGAGCGCATCTCCTCGTCATCGCCAGGATCGGCGCCGAGATGCGCCAGCCAGGCAAGCGATGTATCGGAAAGCGCGCGCAGCCACGTCATGACGCGGCAGATGCTACCCATTAGCGAGGCGGACGGATGAAGGTCGCGTCACTGTGGATGGACGCAAGCAGGTGACGAGCGCTCAATGTGCGCTCCTCACCGAGGACTCCGAATTGTGCGAGGCGAAACCGCGAGCGAGATCGCTCCCGCGGCCCGCCCGCTCGCCTGAGTGGCTAACAGTGGCGCTCCTCGAGTGCCGGCGCTGCCATCAGGTCTCCGAGCGACACTCTGCGGTCCAGCACCACTGGGCAAAGATTCGGGTCCTTGTCGCAGGCCGGGATGCCGAGGCGGGGATGAAGGAGCCAATCCGGAGAAAACGGAGAGTGGCACAGCTTGCAGCGCACCGGCGTCGCTGTCGCTGGCCCTATGGCGCCACGCGTTCAGGAGGGCTCGACATTCCCAGTCGAGCCATCGACCGTGACGCGCATACCATCCCGCAGGCGGGCGGTCGCGTCACCGCAACCGACGACCGCCGGGATACCGTACTCGCGGGCGATGATCGAGGCGTGGGCGGCCGCGCTGCCGACGTCGGTTACCACTGCGGCGGCGCGGGTGAACAGCGGCGTCCAGGCCGGGGCGGTCAGCGGCGCAACCAGGATCTCTCCCGGCTGGAGGGACTCGAACTGGTCCGGACCGCGGACGACGCGCACCGCCCCGCTCGCGCGTCCCGGCGAGGCCGGCGTGCCGGAGACCAGCGCCGATTCAGACGGCTCCGCGCCGAGCAGCCGCGGGAAGGCGGCCCACATCCGCTTCAGCATGGGGTTCACGCGTCCGATGAGCATCGGCGGCACCAGCCGGGCCTGCTCCTCCCGCGTGGCGCGACGCGCGGCGACATCAGCCGTGGCATCCAGGCGACCCACCACGAGAGCCGTCATGGCCTCAGGACGTGTGAGGAAGAAAACGTCGTCTGCCTGACCGACGAGCCCGCGGGCAGCCAGCGCCTCACCGATGCGGAGAACGGCCCGCCGCATGACGGGCCAGGCTAACGTCAGCTCTCGCACCTGTTCCTCGCGGACGAGGACGAGGTGCTGGGCATCGCCCAATAGCTGGCGGAAGGCGCGCAGGCGCCTGGGTGACGAGGCCAGGGCGGCGAACGCGGACTTCTCGGCGGCCAAGCGCGCCTCCACCACCCGCGCATGAGCGTCTGCCAATGGCGGCGTCGTTGCCACATGAGCCGGTGCGTGCCACCAGTCGAGCGAGACGGCCGCGTGGCGGCCCGGGTCGGTGGGCGGCGCGAGGCCGGCCAGCAGCGGGAGATGGCTGCCGCCGACGGCGTCGGCCAGGTGGCGCCGGTAGAACCGCGCCAGGATCAACTCCATTTTGTAGGCGGACCCGGCCAGCGCCGTAATCGAGCCAAAGTAGTTTCCGGCAAGCACGGCCAGTTCGTCGACAAGTGCCGGGAGCGCGGCAGGCTCAAGGACCTCGACGCGCTCCTCGGCTGCGGCGACCGCGGCCCGGTAGCGCGGCAGCAGATCCTCGCGCCACTCGCGCTCGAACACCGGATAGCTGTGACGGAGCAGCGGCGGGATGAGCCCGGCCACCCGACGCGGCGCACGGACCAGGCGCCAAAGCATGGTCGGCAGGTTCCGGAGCATCGCCGGCCCCGACAGGAAGTTGATCGAGTAGAAGTACCAGCCATTGACCACGACATGGAACGGACGCGGGGCGCGCTGCCCGATCCATTCCGTGAGGCAGGCGTCCAGCCGGTCCTCCATGATCGTTAGGAGCCACGACTCAAACAGCGGGGTCGGCGGCTCCGCAAACCACTCGGCCAGCCTGATCATGCGCGTGTACGCCCCCGGCGCGCCGGGCTCCCACGAGACCTCCGGCGGCAACGCCGTCATCGGTCTCGCCTGAATGATCCACAGGCTGCCGTCCGCGTCGATCGCCCACTCGACGTCCTGGGGCTTGCCGTGGGCAGCCGCAATGCCTCGGGCGGCATCGGCCACCGCGAGGGCCTGGCGTTCGCCGATCGCGTGCTCCGGCTGGCGCCGGGCAACGGCAGTGCCCCCCTGCACCGACCATTCGTCACCCATGGCCCTGCCGGAGACCAGGCTCTCGGCGGTGCCACGCACCGCGGCGATCACGCATGTGTGACGGTCGCCGCTGATCGGATCTGCGGTGAGGGCGACGCCTGCCGCAACCGGCTGGATCATCCGCTGGACGAGAACCGCCATCCGCTCGTTCTTGCCAGACGCGTAGGCTTCTGCCCGAGCGGATGTCGCGCTGGCCAGGACACGGTTGGTCGCCACCGCCAGCTCATCGGCTCCAACGTCGAGGATGGACTCGTACATGCCCGCGTGCGATTGGTCGGCACCGTCCTCCGTGATACCGCTGGATCGGACCGCGAACGGACCGAGGCCCAAGCCGGCGACCTCATCGCGCAGCAGGGCTGCGCGCTCGTCCGGCGGCCGCGCTGCGCCGTCGGCGGTCAAGACGACACCGTCTGGGACGCGCATGCCCGCCGCCAGCAGCTCGCCGAGGTTGGCCGCTTTGCCGCCGACCTGCAGGACATCGATCAGGCGCACCTCGGCGAGTCGACGGACTGGTTCGCTCATC